>NZ_VRVG01000001.1:0-121683 GCF_008040085.1 Methylobacterium sp. WL7
AAGTATTACGTCATCTAGCGAAAAATGGAATATAAATACTGAATTTATGCGGGATATCGGCTCAGAAATATGCAGTCGATATTACCATCGAACGATTTACCGTGCCGGCAAGGAGCACGTTACAAACTGCCGATGGGCGTACGAGGCGCCAAGACGGGCCGGAGGCTCCGGATCCGGAGCGGTCCATGCTTCGAGGTTGCGGACATAGCCTCGAAGCGGGCACCCGGCGTTCGGCCGGATCCAGGGATGCCATAAAAAACGCCGGCGGCTCGCGGCCGCCGGCGCTGATCGTGCCGTGAACGGCGGCGTCAGGTCAGATCGCCTGAACCTCGCGGATCTCCGGCAGGAAGTGCCGGAACAAGTTCTGCACGCCGTGGCGCAAGGTGGCGGTGGAGGAGGGGCAGCCCGAGCAGGCACCCTTCATCTCCAGGTAGACGACGCCTTCCTTGTAGCCGCGGAAGGTGATGTCGCCGCCGTCGCCGGCCACCGCCGGGCGGACGCGCGTCTCGAGGAGGTCCTTGATCGTCACCACCGTATCGTGGTCGGCGGCGTCGTAGAACTCCTCCTCGCCGTCCTGGTCGTCGAGGCCGCCTTCGGCCATCACGGGGACGCCGGACTGGAAGTGCTCCATGATCGCGCCGAGCACGGCAGGCTTGACCTGGGCCCATTCCGAACCGTCCTCCGCCTTGGTGACGGAGACGAAGTCGTGGCCGAAATAGACGCCCGCGACCCCGGGAACGTCGAACAGCGCGGAGGCGAGGGGCGAGCGGCCCGCGGTCTCGGCGTCCCGGGCCTCGAAGGTGGATTCGGGCAGGACGACGCGGCCGGGGAGGAACTTGAGGGTCGCCGGGTTCGGCGTGGCTTCGGTCTGGATGAACATTGTCGGCGAACTCCGCTGCGCCGGTTCAAGGCCGGCCGGGACAGGCACCGTGAGGTACCGTCTCCCATGTGGACCGGCGGGTGGATTTTCTCAACCGGGCCCGGGCGCCTCAAGAGTGGACATTCGCGCGACGCGCCTTCAGGACAGGCGCGAACGGGATGCTGACGGAGCCGGCGGTGGATGTAACCGGGGATGCGATGCTCGCGCAGGAGTTGCTGAACGACCTGCGCGCGGCCCAGGCCAAGCTGGAGGCCGCGCGCGAGGATGCAGCCTCGCTCAAGGTTCTGCTCGCGCTTCGCACGCACCAGCACGACCTGGCCTGGCAGGAGGCGCAGCGCCTCGCGGCCGAGCTTGAGAACGCCCGCACCCGGTCGAGCGCCCTCGAGGCCGAGCGCGCCGAAGGCCAGGCCGACGCAGCCTCCGCCCACGCCGTGGCCGAGGCGGACGAGCGCACCGAGGCCGTCCGGATCGTGCTGGGCGCCGTCCTCGACAGCATCGGCAGCCGCGCCCTCGACCGGCGCCGCTTCCAGGAGATCATCGCGCGGGCCGGGCGCGAGGCGCCGACCGACGGCCCCGGAGCGGCCCGCCACGCCGTGCTGCTGACCGAGGCGCGGCGGGTCCTGGGCATCCCCGGCTAGGGCGGGCGAGAACCGGAATCGGGTTAACCGCGCTTTAACCACACGCTCGCATCGTCGGTCCCGGGACGGACAGGAGATCGAACGCATGCAGATCAGCGAGCAGCACGTGCGCGAATGCGCCTATTACATCTGGGAGAAGGAAGGCCGGGTTCACGGCCACGCCGTCGCCCACTGGATGCGCGCCGAAGCCGAGCTGCGCGCCGGCGTGATGCTGGCGGACGCCAAGGCCCC
This sequence comes from Methylobacterium sp. WL7, assembly GCF_008040085.1. Classification (NCBI taxonomy): domain Bacteria; kingdom Pseudomonadati; phylum Pseudomonadota; class Alphaproteobacteria; order Hyphomicrobiales; family Methylobacteriaceae; genus Methylobacterium; species Methylobacterium sp. WL7. The sequence continues at coordinate 1,750 of NZ_VRVG01000001.1, forward strand.
CGCGGCCGAGCCGGTCGCCGTGAAGGTGCAGGCCGCCAAGGTCGCCGCGCCGAAGGCCGCGTCCGCCAAAACTGCCACCACGGCCAAGGCCACCGCTCCGAAGGCTCCGGCGAAGGCCGCCGCCAAGGCCGTGACGCCCAAGGTCGCCCTGGCCAAGCCGGTCGCCGCGAAGACCGCCAAGGCTTCGAAGGCTGCTGTGACCGCCGGCCTCGCCGCCAAGGCCAAGCCGGCCCGCGCTCCGGCCTCGATGCACTGAGCTGACGGCGCCTTTCGGCGCCCTCAAACTGCAGATTCAGGAGCCCGCCCCTTCACCGAGGGGCGGGCTCCTGCCGTTTCTGCCTTCCGGAACAGGCCGGCCCCGGCATCGTTGTCCGGCCTGACGCGTACGCCGTGCGCCGCAACGGGAGGCCGCGATGCGCGCCGTGATCTTCGACATCGACGGGACCCTGCTCGACAGCGTCGACCTGCATGCCCGCGCCTGGGTCGAGGCGTTCGCCCATTTCGGCGTCGAGACCGACGAGGCCAAGGTCCGCAGCCAGATCGGCAAAGGTGGCGACGAGCTGATGCCGGAATTCCTTCCGGCCGAGCGCATCGAACGCGAGGGCAAGGAAATCGAGGGGTTCCGGTCGGATCTCTTCAAGAAAAAGTATCTCCCGGAGGTCCGGCCGTTCCCGGCGGTCCGGCCGTTGTTCGAGCGGTTGCATGAGGCCGGCCTGAAGATCGCGCTGGCCTCGTCGGGCAAAGGCCCCGAAGTCGAGCGCTACCAAGAGATCCTCGGCATCGCCGACCTCGTCGACGTCGCCACCAGTTCCGACGATGCGGATCGCTCGAAGCCGCATCCCGACATCTTCGAAGCCGCGGTGAAGAAGCTCGAAGGTCTCGGCAAGGACGACATGATCGTGGTCGGCGACACGCCCTACGATGCCGAGGCGGCTTCGAAGGCCGGCCTGCGCACCGTCGGCCTGCTGTGCGGAGGCTTTCCGGAGGCCGACCTGTCGGCCGCGGGCTGCATCGCGATCTATCGCGACCCGCAGGATCTCCTCGACGGATTCGAGTCGTCGCCGCTCGTAAAGGGTTGAGCCGCGACGGAAGCAAGCGAAATCGTCGGGGCCGCGCCAGCTCTCCACGGTTTCCCGCTTCCTGTGTTGCAGTGCGGTGACGGAGCGTGATGCCGGCTACGTAAAAGTGCGAATGGGGCTGGCGCGGTGGGGCGGGAAGGCGTAGCCACCCGGCCGCCATCTGGAACGTCTCCAAGCACGAGCCCCGCGCATGCCCCAGACTCACCAGTCCAGCCCCGCACCGCGTTTCGTGCCGGCGGCCAAGCCCCTGCCGGAGCAGATCGCCGAGGCGATCGCCTGCCGGTCGACCCCGCTCAGCCATCTGCTGCGCCTGATGTCGGCGCTCAACGCGGAGGGTGGCAACGAAGCCCTGCGTCATGAACTCCGTGCGCGGATCGGCGCGCCGCTCGACGCCTGAACCCGCGGCAACGCGTCAGCGCCGCCTGTGATGATGCTTGCGTTTGCCTGTGCGCTTCTGCGGTTGGGCGGCCGCCTGGGTCGTTCGGGCCATGCAGGCGAAGTAGATCTGCCGGCCGATATCCTCCAGTTCCAGGCCCTGGGGATTGGGTGCCGAGAACACCTTCGCGCGCGCCTCGTTGCGGCAGGCCGCGTCTTCCGGGCTTTTGATCGGCGGTTCGGCCCTGGCCGCCGCACCACCGAGGATCGTCGTCAGAACCGCAGCCGAAACCCATGCGGGGACCCGCATCCTGGCTTGGATACTCAACATACCGGAGCGTGTTCCTCGTTGGACAGAACCGCCGAGATAGTGCGGATCGTCCTTCCGTGAAGCTTCGTCAGACTGCTGGTTCCGGCGACGACGCCGTAAGACAGCACTGCCTGCGATCCGGGCGCGGTCTGCGTGCCATGCGTCAGGGCACGACCCACAGGCAGCGGCCGGACCCCGTGATCGTCATGCACTCGTAGGGCGCGCCACCGATCAGCGCCCGCTGCTCCACAGGGCCGATATCGGCCCGTGGGATCCGGCGGCACCCCGGTTCCGGCGCCTCGCGGGCCGGCCCGGTCGCGGCATCGATCCGGCGGGTGGCGATCAGCGTGTCGCAGGCGGTGACGGTGGATGGATCCTGTGCCGAGGCATGGCCCGATCCCAGGAGGACGAGCGGCAGCGCCGCCAACAGGGTTCGAGACCGCATCGCTTCCTCGCCATCCGCATCATGCTCAAAGGCATCCGGTCATCCCGCGCATGCGCTTGACGACGGCGACTTCCAACACGGATCGACGCGTGAAGGTTGCCCGGCATCCGATCGACGCGGCTCGGACGAGCGATCGCGCCACCGGGCCGAAGGTTGAACCAGCGCGCTGTCGGGCTCAGCGCCCCCCGGGGGCGCGCGGTCCGGCAGAGCGATTCCCCGGACACGGCAACGCCGCCCGCCTGGGGGGCGGACGGCGTTCGAATGCTCTACGGGTGCGGCCCGCGTCCGGCGACGGGGGTCAGCGCTTGGCTTTGGCCTTGCGGGCGGCGTAGCGGGCGTCGCGCTGGGCCTTCTTCAATTCGAGTTCGGCAGACTTGCGCTCTTGCGCGGCAGCGAGTTCGGCGGCCTCGCGGGCGAGCCGCGCAGCGAGTTCGGCCTCCTCGCGCAGACGCTTCTCCTCGGCAGCCTTCCGCTCGGCGGCGATCCGGGCGGCCTCGCGCTCGCGCGCGCGCTCCTCACGGGCCTGGGCGATCTCGGCCCGGGCCTTCGCCTTGGCGATCACTTCAGGATCGTCGGCCGGCGGGCGTGCCTTGAACTTGGCCAGCAGGGCAGCCTTGGCGCTCTGCGAATGCTGGCGGCGGTCGTCGAAATTCCGGTAGTCGAATGCGCTCATCTGACCTTTCTCGGTTGGGTACGTCACGCGTGTCGCGGGGACGACCGGCTGAACCGGCCACGTACTGAGACTACGGGTTCCGGAACCGTCCCCGGGCCCCGGAACCGCACCGATCCATCGGCGCTGCCGATGGCCCGACCCAAGCGCTCGGCTCACGCGGGAGCGCTCGGGTCGGGCCATGTCTGAAAAAACGGGACAGCCCTTAAACCCTGCTCCCCTGAGGACGCAATCGCGTCGGCGTACCGAGGGCGCCGGTAAAACGACAATCGAGGTGAACTCTGTAAAAGTTTGTCCGGGCGATGCCCAAAAGCCTCAAACCGACGATGGGACACAACGATCTCGAACGGAGTTTCGTCGGTTGCCGGGTGGGACGAGCCGCAGGCTCGATCTAATGCGAGACAGGTAGGTCGCGCCCGCCGAACCGACAAGACCGGGTGATCGCCACGATTGCCGCCGACCGGCGGGGCAGGGCCTCCCGCTCCCCCGCAGGCGGAGTCTTCCGCGACTCGCCATGGGCTTCCCGGTGGCGCATCTTCCGTTTCGGCCCGCTTGATGGTGGAGTCCTGCCGCGTCGTGCCCCGGGGCGGACACGTGGGCGCGAGGAGCTGTGATGCGCACCCTGATCCTGTCCGACATCACCGCCGAGGCGTTCGCCCCCTACGGCGAGGTCTTGGATGATCCCGCCACCCCACCCCGTCAGGACCAGGCCGGGCGGATGCAGAACACGCGGCAGGCGGCGCGCGCCAACCTCGCGCTGGTGCTGAGCGAGCCGATGGCCGGCCTGATGCCGGTGCGTCGCCTTGAGCGTCACCTGCATTCCAACCAGGCCTTCCTCCCGCTTTCGGCGGATGCCTACGCCGTCATCGTGGCCCCCGATCGCGACGGCCGCCCCGACGAATCCCGGATCCACGGTTTCCGCGTGCCGGGCCATGTCGGAATCAATTACCGCGCGGGGACCTGGCACGCGCACATGATGACGCTCGAAGAGCCGGGCCGCTTCGCCATGCTGGTCCACGAGGACGGCACCGACGCGGATTGCAGCTTCGCACCGATCGCCCCTCTTATGATCGCGCTGGGATGAACTGCTCATCAAATAGGCATCGCTCGTCATGGCCTGGAATCGCTCTCAGGTAATCGCGACAAGTGCCTAGTGTTTGTGCATCACGTAGAGATCCGGCATCGGCCAACGACCCGGCACGATGCCTGCACCGCCCGGAAGCCGGCCCATCCTGAATACCGGTGTGAGGAACGCGATGCCTGAGACACCCCCTCCGTTCGACCCGGACGCCTACGCGGCAGTGGCCGCGCCGCTCCTCGGCCTGGCGATCGATCCGGCCTGGGTGCTGCCGATCACGTTGAACCTGCGCGTCCTGGCCTCCGCCGCGGACCTGGTAGCGGGCTTTCCGCTCCCCGACGAGGTCGAGGCTGCGCCGCGGTTCGAGGCATGAGCGCGCCGACGCCATCCGATGCCGCGACGATCGCCGCCGCGTTCGCGCAGGGGCGTACGACCGCCCGCGCCACCGTGGCGGCCACCCTGGAGCGGATCGCAGGGATCGACGGGCGCGTGGGCGCCTTCACGGACGTGCTGCCCGAGCGGGCGCTGGCCCGGGCCGACGCACTCGATGCCGCCCGCGCGCGCGGCGAGCCCGCCGGCCCGCTCGCCGGCGTACCCTTCGCGGTGAAGAACCTGATCGACGTCGCCGGTCTGCCGACCCGCGCCGGCTCGAAGATCAACCGGGATCGCCCACCGGCCGCGCGCGACGGCGCGGTGGTGCGGCGCCTGGAGGCGGCCGGGGCGATCCTGGTCGGCGCGCTCAACATGGGCGAGTATGCCTACGACTTCACCGGCGAGAACGTCCACGACGGCGACGCCCACAATCCCCACGCCCTCGACCACATGACCGGCGGCTCCTCCGGGGGGTCGGGCGCGGCCGTGGCGGCGGGGTTGGTGCCGCTGACGCTGGGCTCCGACACCAACGGCTCGATCCGGGTGCCGGCCGCGTTCTGCGGCTGCTTCGGGATGAAGCCGACCTACGGGCGGATCAGCCGGGCCGGCAGCTTCCCGTTCGTGGGCAGCCTGGACCATCTCGGGCCGATGGCCCGGAGCGTCGCCGACCTCGCCCTGGCCTACGACGCGATGCAGGGACCCGACCCGGACGATCCGGTGGCCACGACCCGGGCGCCCGAGCCTGCGTATCCCGACCTGGAGGACGGCATCGGCGGCCTGCGCATCGCGGTGGCCGGCGGCTACTTCGCCCGCAACGGGCATCCGGAGGCGTTCGCGGCCGTCGCCCGCGTCGCGGACGCCCTCGGGGCGAGCCGCACGGTCGAGCTCCCGGAGGCCCAGCGCGCCCGGGCGGCGGCCTACCTGATCACGGCGGCCGAGGGCGCCACCCTCCACCTCGACCGCCTGCGCACCCGGCCGCAGGATTTCGACCCGGCCGTGCGCGACCGCCTGATCGCCGGGGCGATGATCCCGGCCCCCTTCGTCGAGCGGGCGCAGCGCTTCCGCCGCTGGTACCGCGACGCGGTCATGGACTTGTTCGGCGGCGTCGACGTGATCCTGGCTCCGGCCACGCCGTGCCGGGCACCGAAAGGCGGCCTGACCCACTTCGTGCTCGACGGCGTGACCCTGCCGATCCGGGCCAATATCGGCGTGTTCACGCAGCCGATCTCGTTCATCGGCCTGCCCGTGGTGGCCGTGCCGGTCAGGATCGATGCCGGGCTGCCGCTCGGGGTCCAGGTGATCGCCGCGCCCTGGCGGGAGGACCTGGCCCTGCGGGTCGCGCGCCAGCTGGAACGGGACGGGATCTGCACGGCCCCCGTGGCGGAGGTCGCCTGATGGTCATCGACGATCCCGCCGTGAAGGCCGAGGTCGAGGCCGCGTTCGCGACCTACGAGACGGCGCTGACCACCAACGACGTCGCCACCCTGGAAGCGCTCTTCCGGGACGATCCTCGCACGATCCGGTACGGGGCCGGGGAGAACCTCTACGGGATGGACGCGATTCGGGCGTTCCGGCGGGCGCGCTCGCCCGTGGGCCTGGAGCGGGTGCTCGCCGAGACGGTGATCACGACCTACGGGCGCGACTTCGCCACGGCGATGACCCTGTTCACCCGGGACAACGCCCCCGGCAGGACCGGGCGCCAGAGCCAGACCTGGGTGCGGTTTCCGGAGGGGTGGCGGGTGGTCGCCGCCCACGTGAGTCTCATCGAAACCGCCTAGGATCGACGGGTCCGTGCATGGCCCGGGACCGAGTGGCCGCGGGCTTGCATACAGTCGAGCGTATTCCGGGCCCGCCCTCCCGGACCAACGCGAGTATCCGATCCGACATGCTGTCTCGTCTGAAAACTCTCGGCGCCCGTGCGGCGCTCGCCGGCGCCCTGGCGCTCTCCGCCAGCACCGCCGCCCGCGCACAGGGAACGCTGCGGATCGGGATGACCGCGTCGGACATCCCGCTGACCACCGGCCAGACCGACAATGGCGGCGAGGGCATGCGGTTCCTGGGCTACACGGTCTATGACGGCCTGATTAACTGGGACCTGTCGAGCGCCGAACTCGCCTCCGACCTCGTGCCCGGCCTCGCGACCAGCTGGGCGGTCGACGCCGCCGACAAGACCAAGTGGACCTTCAAGCTGCGGCCGGGGGTGAAATTCCACGACGGCTCCGACTTCAACGCCGACGCCGTGGTGTGGAACCTCGACAAGCTGCTGAAGGCCGACGCGCCCCAATACGATCCCCGCCAGTCCGCGCAGGGCAAGACCCGCGTCCCGGCGGTCGCCTCCTACAAGGTGGTGGACCCGATGACGGTCGAGATCGTCACCAAGGCCCCGGACGCGACGCTGCCCTACCAGATCGCCTGGATCATGATGTCCTCGCCCGCGCAGTGGGAGAAGGTCGGCAAGTCCTGGGACGCCTTCGCCAAGCAGCCCTCCGGCACCGGCCCGTGGAAGCTGACGCTGTTCGCGCCGCGCGAGCGCGCCGAGATGGTGCCGTTCAAGGAATACTGGGACACGAACCGGGTCCCGAAGCTCGACAAGCTCGTCCTTGTGCCGTTGCCGGAGGCCAACGCCCGCGTCGCGGCGCTCCGCTCCGGCCAGGTCGACTGGATCGAGGCGCCCGCGCCGGACGCGGTGGCCTCGCTCAAGGGCGCCGGCTTCACCATCGTGACCAACGCCTATCCGCACAACTGGACCTGGCACCTGTCCCGGGTCGAGGGCTCGCCCTGGAACGACATCCGGGTCCGCAAGGCGGCCAACCTCGCCATCGACCGCGACGGCCTGAAGGAGTTGCTCGGCGGCCTTGCGATTCCCGCCAAGGGCTTCATGCCGCCCGGCCACCAGTGGTTCGGCCACCCGACCTTCGACGTGAAGTACGATCCGGAGGCGGCCAAGAAGCTGATGGCCGAGGCCGGCTACAGCCCGGCCAAGCCCCTGAAGCTCAAGGTCGCGATCTCGGCCTCGGGCTCGGGCCAGATGCAGCCGCTGCCGATGAACGAGTTCGTCCAGCAGAACCTCTCGGAGGTCGGCATCCAGGTCGACTACGAGGTGGTCGAGTGGAACACGCTGATCAACATCTGGCGGGCCGGCGCGAAGGCCGACATCTCCCGCGGCGTGTCGGCTATCAACTACTCGTACTTCATCCAGGACCCGTTCACCGGGTTCATCCGCCACCTCCAGAGCAACTTCGCCCCGCCGAACGGCACGAACTGGGGCTATTACAGCGATTCGGCGATGGACAAGCTGTTCGACCAGGTGCGTACCACCTTCGACAAGGCCGCGCAGACCCAGGTCCTCGAGAAGGTCCACGAGAAGTACGTGGACGACGCGCTGTTCGTCATGATCACGCACGACGTGAACCCGCGGGCGATGAGCCCGAAGGTGAAGGGCTTCGTCCAGGCCCAGAACTGGTTCCAGGACTTTTCGAAGATCACCATCGCGACGGCGGGGCGGTAACCGCGGGATTTCCCTTCCCCCTCTGCGGGGGAGGGTACCTGCGCAGCAGGGGGGAGAGGGGCAGCGCGACGATGCGGGTTTCGGCTCCCGGCACGCCCTCTCCGGATGCGTCGCTCCCCTCTCCCGACCCCTGCTGACGCAGGGGCCACCCTCCCCCGCAAAGGGGGGAGGGACTTTCAGCGGCCACGGTAAGGCACCCGATGCTGATCTACATCCTCAAACGTCTGGTCTACGTGACGCCGGTGGCGTTCGGGGTCAGCCTGGTCTGCTTCCTGCTGGTCCATCTGGCGCCCGGCGACGCCCTGAGCGCGGTCCTGCCGGCGGACGCCACCCAGGAGACCATCGACAGCATGCGGGCCGCCTACGGGTTCGATAAGCCGCTGCCGATGCAGTACCTGATCTGGTTGTGGCACGTGCTCCACGGCGATCTCGGCACGTCCATCGCCACCGGCCGGCCGGTGCTGGGCGAGGTCACCCGGGCGGTGATCAACTCGCTGATCCTCGCCTCCGTGGCGACCCTGTTGGGCTTCACGTTCGGCACGCTGTTCGGCTTCGTCGCCGGCTACCACCGCAACTCGCTGGCCGACCGGGCGGCGTCCGCGCTCTCGGTCTTCGGCGTGAGCGTGCCGCATTACTGGCTCGGCATGGTCCTGGTGATCGTGTTCTCGGCGACGCTGGGCTGGCTGCCGCCCACCGGCGCCGGGCCGGACGGCTCGGGCAACTGGCGGCCGGATTTCGACCACCTGCGCTACCTGATCCTCCCGGCGGTGACGATGTCGGTGATCCCCACCGGCATCATCGCCCGCACGGTGCGTGCCCTGGTGGCCGACATCCTGTCCCAGGACTTCGTGGAAGCCCTGCGCGCCAAGGGCATGGATGAGTTCGGCGTGTTCAAGCACGTCGTGCGCAACGCCGCCCCGACCGCGCTGGCGATCATGGGCCTGCAGCTCGGCTACCTGCTCGGCGGCTCGATCCTGGTCGAGACCGTATTCGCGTGGCCCGGCACCGGCTTCCTCCTCAACGCCGCGATCTTCCAGCGCGACCTGCCCCTGCTCCAGGGCTCGATCCTGGTGCTGGCGATGTTCTTCGTCGTCCTCAACCTGCTGGTCGACGTGATGCAGACCGCCCTCGACCCGCGCATCGAACGCGCCTGACCCGGAGGCCGATCATGACCGCACCGATCACCGCCGCCTCGATGGCCCTCGACGGCGGCGTGCTCTCCGCCAAAGACGCCGCCCCGGAGGCCGCGTTCGTTCCGTCCCGCGGCTTCTGGGGCCATGTCGGCCACCGGCTGGTGCGCGATCCCGTGGCCATGGGGGCGGGCGCCCTGATCCTGCTCGTGGTGGCCATCGCCATCCTGGCGCCCTGGATCACCCCGATGGACCCGTACAAGGGCTCCATGCTGCGCCGCCTGAAGCATGTCGGCGACGCCACCTACTGGCTCGGCTCGGACGAGCTCGGGCGCGACATGATCAGCCGGCTGATGCTGGGCGCGCGGCTGTCGCTGTTCATCGGGGTCACCCCGGTGCTGATCGCCTTCGTGATCGGCTCGAGCATCGGCATCCTGGCCGGCTATGTCGGCGGCTGGCTGAACACGATCCTGATGCGCACGATCGACGTGTTCTTCGCGTTCCCGTCGGTCCTGCTGGCGATCGCCCTGTCCGGTGCGCTCGGGGCCGGCATCTTCAACTCGATCGTGTCGCTGACCTGCGTGTTCGTGCCCCAGATCGCCCGGGTCGCCGAGAGCGTCACGACGGGCATCCGCAAGCGCGACTACATCGACGCGGCGAAGCTCTCGGGCGCTTCGCCGCTGACGATCATGCGGGTGCAGGTGCTCGGCAACGTGGTCGGGCCGATCTTCGTCTACGCCACCAGCCTGATCTCGGTCTCGATGATCCTGGCCTCGGGCCTGTCGTTCCTGGGTCTCGGCGTGCGCCCGCCGGAGCCGGAATGGGGCCTGATGCTCAACACCCTGCGCACCGCGATCTACGCCAACCCGGTCGTCGCGGCCCTGCCGGGCGTGTGCATCTTCGTCGTCTCGATCGCCTTCAACCTGTTCTCGGACGGCCTGCGCGCGGCCATGGAGATTCGCCAGTGAGCGTCATCCCGGACGCCCCCGATCCGTTCGCCCGCGACCGCGGCGGACCCGCCCAGCCGCTCCTGTCGGTTTCGGGCCTGTACAAGCACTTCCCGGTCCGCAAGGCCGGGGGCAAGAAGCAGGTGGTGCGCGCCGTCGATGGCGTCGATTTCGACGTGCTGAAGGGCGAGACCCTGGGCATCGTCGGCGAGTCCGGCTGCGGCAAGTCCACCACCGCCAAGCTGCTAATGGGCTTGATCGAGCGCGATTCCGGCTCCCTGCTTTACGACGGGCAAGCCGTGGGTGAGCGGGTGATGCCGTGGCGGTCCTACCGCCGCCAGGTCCAGATGGTGTTCCAGGACAGCTACGCCTCGCTCAACCCGCGCATGACGGTCGAGCAGTCGATCGCCTTCGGCCCGAAGGTCAACGGCGTTCCCGGCCGCGAGGCGGTGGAGCGCGCCCGGGCCCTGCTGGCCCGGGTCGGCCTGGAGCCCAAGCGCTTCGCCGGCCGGTACCCGCACGAGATCTCCGGCGGCCAGCGGCAGCGGGTCAACATCGCCCGCTCGCTCGCCCTGGAGCCGCGGCTGGTGCTGCTCGACGAGGCGGTCTCGGCGCTGGACAAGTCCGTGGAGGCGCAGGTGCTGAACCTCCTCCTCGACCTGAAGTCCGAGTTCGGCCTGACCTACATCTTCATCAGCCACGACCTCAACGTCGTGCGCTTCATCTCCGACCGGGTGATGGTGATGTATCTCGGCCGGGTCTCCGAGATCGGCCCGTCCGACACGGTGCTGGACGCCCCGGCCCACCCCTACACCGAGGCGCTGCTGGCTTCGATGCCGTCGCTGGACCCGGACAACCGCACGCAGACGGCGCTCCTGCAGGGCGATCCGCCGAACCCGATCGATCCGCCGCCCGGCTGCCGGTTCCACCCCCGCTGCAGCCTCGCCGAGCCGATCTGCAGCGAAAAAGAACCGCCCCTCGACCCGGTCGGTCCGCTGCACCGGGTCTCGTGCCTCGCCCGCCAGCCCGGCTCCGGCCATTCCGCCGCCCCGGCCCGGGCGCTCGCGGCATGAGCGCCCCGATGTCGAACCCCGAACCCGCCGTCACCCTCGAGAACCTGCGCGTTGCCTTCGGCAAGGTGCAGGTCGTGGACGGCGTCGACCTCACCGTGGAGCGCGGTCAGGCGATGGCCCTGATCGGCGAGTCGGGCTCGGGCAAGAGCGTCACCCTGCGGGCGATCCTGCGCCTGTTTCACGAGGGGCGCAGCCGGATCGAGGGCAGGATCCTGGCGGCCGGCCGGGACGTGCAGGCGCTGAGCAAGCGCCAGCTCGCCGACTTCCGCGGCGGCGACGTCTCGATGATCTTCCAGGAGCCGCTGCTCGCCTTCGACCCGGTCTACACGGTCGGCCGGCAGATCACCGAGGCGATCCGGCGGCACGAGACGATCTCGAAGGAGGACGCCCGCAAGCGCGCGCTCGCCCTGTTCGAGCGCGTGCGGATCCCGAGTCCGGAGCGGCGGCTGGACAACTACCCGCACGAGATGTCGGGCGGCATGCGCCAGCGCGCCATGATCGCGCTCGCGCTCGCCTGCCGGCCGCAGGTGCTGCTGGCCGACGAGCCGACCACCGCCCTCGACGCCACCGTGCAGATCCAGGTCCTGCTGCTCCTGCGCGAATTGCAGCGCGACCTCGGCCTGTCGATCATCATCGTGACCCACGATCTCGGCGCGGCCGTCGAGGTCGCCGACCGGATCGCCGTGATGTACGCGGGCAAGATCGTCGAGACCGGGACCGCGCATCAGGTCGTGCTCGATCCGCACCACCCCTACACGATCGGCCTGCTGCGCAGCCGGGCGGAGGGGGCTCTGGCGAAGGGCTCCCGGCTCCAGACCATCCCGGGGAGCCCGCCGGACCTCGCCAACCGGCCGCCGGGCTGCCCGTTCGCGCCACGCTGCTTCCTCGCCGAGGAGCAGTGCCGCCGGGAGATGCCGCCGGTGACCGAGATCGCCCCCGGTCACAAGGTCGCCTGCTGGCGGACTGAGGAGGCCTCGGCGGCCTACCGGGCGGGACCGACGCCCGTGCGCGCGGCCGAGCTGGTCCCGGCCTGAGTCCCGGGGATCGACGCATCCGCGCGAAGCCTTTATCCGGCATCGCGCGGCTTTCAGGCGGCGGATCACCGTGCGACCGGCCGCCCGAGAATCGCGATGAGCCCATCCGCCTCCGAGATCGTCCTGGTCCCCCGCGGGGAGGCCGGCCATTTCCTGCCGGCGGCTTTGGGCTGGCTGGGGAAGCGGATCAGCGTCACCGCCCATCCGGGCGCGGCCAACCACGTGCTCTGCCTGCCGGTGCTCGACTTCGTCCGCCTCGGCTTCCCGGACCTGAACGGGCGGCTCGATCTGCTGGAGCCCGGCGACGCCGAGAACCTGCGGTCGGGCCGAGCGGCCCTGCTCCTCGACCTGTCGAACGAGGGGCCGGGCCTGCACGCTCCCACCTTCGAGGCGCTCCACCGCAACCTCGAAGGCCTCGGAATTCCCCGGGAGCGGGTCGTCCTGGTGACCCAGAACCGGCTGCTGCGGTTGGATTACGAGCGGCTCTACGGCGAGGGCCTGCGGTTCTGGACCTTCGAGTTCTTCCCGCTCCAGGTCGCGCTCTGGCTCGATGCCGAGGCCGGCCCGCGCCTCTTCCCGCAACACCCCCTCGACCGGGTCGGCTACGCGCCGCTCGCCCGGGACACCGGCGCCGCCCGGTTCCTCTGCCAGAACGCGGCCCTGCGCTGGCACCGGGTGCTGCTCTACCGCTGGTTCCAGCTCAACGGCCTGGACCGCGACGGCCTGATCTCGTTCCACGGGATCGGCGCCGACAACCCGAAGGCGGGCGGCATCGACGTCTTTCACGCGCCGCCGGAGATCGCGGTGGCCTTCGGACCGCTGCTGGCCGATGTCGGCAGCTGGATTCCCCGGCAGGCCAGGCGGATCGATACTCCGGCCCCCGGTGGCGACATGGTCCTCACCCTGGATACCCGGGCCTACGCCGCCAGCGACCTCACAATCATCTCCGAGACGGATTTCTTCGAATTGGGCGTCGAGCGCATCACGGAGAAATCGTTGAAGGCCGCCGCCATGGGCGTGCCGTTCGTGACGGTGGGCGCGCCGCGGGCCGTCGCCCTCCTGTCGGAGCTCGGCTTCCACAGCTTCGGCGGCCTGATCGACCACCATTACGATGTGATCGCCGACCCGATCGAGCGTCTGCCGCAGGTCTTCCGGTCAATCACGACGGCCTGGGACGCGTGCAGGCGCGACCGCGCCGCCTGGCATCGCCGGGCGCGCGCGCAGGCCGAGGCGAATGTCGCGCTCGCGCGCCACGGACTCCTGCCGCAGATCGACCGGGTGATGGTGGCGCCGCTGGTGGAGCGCCTGGCCCGGTTCATGGAAACCGGCGCGCTCGCGCACTGACCCGCGGCTCCGCCGTGACCGCCGACATTCCGACCGCGCCCTCGCGCTGCTCCGCTTGCGACCGCGGCCTCCACGTTCCGGTGCGGTTCTGCCCGTTCTGCGGCGCCGAGCAGCGACGCCCGAAGGCCCAATCGCCGATTCCCCCGTCGCCACCGCCACCGCCACCGCCACCAGAGGCGCTTAAGGCGCCGCCGGCCGACATCGCCCCGGAACCTGCGCCGCCGCAGGAGGGACCGCCTCAACCGCCGGCCAAGCCGGCCCCGGCGCCCCCGAAACCGGTCTGGACGGTACGCCGGGCCCCGCGTCGGCCCGGGAGACTCGCCCGCGTCCGTCAGGCCGTCCTGGCGCTCGCGGCGATCATCGGTCTCGCGGCCCTCGCCTTGGCGCGCCGCGACGTCGTCCCGGCACCAATACGGATCGAGGTCGGGGCGGCCTGGACTCCGGTGCCGCTGAAATCCTTCCGGAACGTCGCGTCGCTGCGGATCACCGCGGAGGGCGTGGTCAGCCTGCGCATCGACGGCGAGCGGGTGCAGCGCGTCAGCCCGTCGAGCGGCGCGACCGTGCGGCCCAAGACCCTCCGGAACCTGGAACTGCGCGCGGGCCGCGGCCCCGTTACCGTGACGCTGACGCCGCGCGGTGAATGACCACCAGGACTTCTGTAAGGCCCGCCCCCGCCGCTCGATCGGTCCATCCCATCCTCGCCCTCATTCCGAGGCGACGGAGCGCAGCGGAGGCCTCGAAGGAGCCCTCCAGCCAGCCGCGCGATTCCTGGAGGCCTCCTTCGAGGCACGCGTCGCTCACGCCTCAGGACGAGGGACAGATTGGGATTTTCGGCGTTCGGAACCCCCGTTCGACTGTGGGTATACGACCGAACGGCTCTCACCCGGCCGCCCGCAGGGTCTCGGCCATGCGCCGAACCGCCGGCTCGATCACCCGCTCGGGCACGGCCGCGTAGCCGAGCAACAGCCCCGGCTCCGGGGGACCGACATGGTAGGCCGAGAGCGCGACCGCGGAGATCCCGGCTCGGTCGAGCCGCGCGACGGCCTCGGCATCGCCGAGCGCGGCCGGCCAGGCCGGACCGGAGCGCGCGATGAGGTGCATCCCGCCCTCCATGGCGGCGACCGCGACCACATCGGCGGCATGGCGGTGGGCCGCCTCGACCAGGGCTTCCTGGCGCAGGGCGTAGAGCCGCCGGGTCCGCCGCAGGTGGCCGGCGAGATGCCCCTCCTCGATGAAGCGGGCCAGCGCCCATTGGCCGATGCCCGGGGGTGCCGGGCCGGTCTCGGCGAGGGCCTGATGCACCGGCGCCACGAGGCCCCGCGGCAGGACCAGGTAACTGAGGCCAAGCGCGGGGAGCAGCAGCTTGGAGAAGCTGCCGACGTAGATCACCCGTCCGCCGCGATCGAGCGCCCGCAGCGGGGCCAGCGGCCGCCCCGCATACCGGTAGGCCCCGTCGTAATCGTCCTCGACGATCCAGCCCGATACGGATTCCGCCCAGGCCAGGAGGTCGAGGCGGTTCTCCAGGCTCATGGCGTGGCCCAGCGGATAATGCTGCGCCGGCGTCACCACGGCGAGGCGCGCACCCTGCAGGCGCGGCCCGGCGGCGCTCACCGATAGCCCGCCCGGTCCGACCGAGACCGGCACCGGGATCAGGCCACCGCTCGCGAGGGCCAGGGCGATACCGGGGAAGCCCGGCTCTTCCACCAGGGCCCGCTCCCCGGGATCGAGCAGCAAATCGGCCAGCAGGCGCAGGCTCTGGCGGATGCCCGCCGTGACGATCACGTCGTCGGCCTCGCAGGCCACGCCCCGCGCCTGCGCCAAATAGGCCGCGATGGAAGCCCGGAGTGCCGGCGAGCCGCGGGGATCGGTCCGCTCGGCCGGTCCGTGACGCCACTCGGCCTGGAGCAACCGCGCCCAGACCGCGTACGGGAACGCGTCCAGCGCGGGCCGGCCCAGCGCGAAGGCGTCGGGCACGCCGGGGCCGGCCATGAACCGCCGGGCCGGCGCCGCGATCAGGCGGGCACCCCGGCGCGACAGGTTCGGAGCCGCCGCAAGCGCCGGCCGTGCCGCCCCATCCGGCCGGGGAAGGGTGTCGTCCGGCAGGGTCGCGGCGACCCGGGTGGCCGATCCGGTCCGCGCCGTGAGGTAACCCTCGGCGATCAGCTGCTCCAGGGCGAGGACCACGGTGCCGCGGGCGCAGCCGAGATCGGCCGCCAGCATGCGGGACGCCGGCAGCCGCGTTCCACGCGGGAGGCGGCGGTCGAGGATCGCCCCGCGCAAGCCTTCGCGGAGTTGGACGTGCAAGGGCGTCGGCGACACCGGATCGAGGCTGACGGGCAGCGGCAGCGGGCCTCGGGCCATGGCGGCAAGTGGTCCAGTCGGATTTCGAAAACCGGACCTTTCGCCTGGTCCGCCGTACGGTCAAGCAGGATCCCGCAACAAGGACTTGGCTCGATGTACCAGCCGCCACACTTCCGCGATGACACGCACGCGGCGCAGCACGGGCTGATCCGGACCTATCCGCTCGGCCTGCTGGTCGCCGGCGGCGCGGGCGGCCTGATCGCCAACCCGATCCCGTTCCTGCTGGACGAAGCGGGCACGCACGGCACCCTGCGCGCCCATCTCGCCCGCGCCAACCCGCAAGCGCAGGCGCTCGCCGAGACCGAGGACTGCCTCGTCGTGTTCCAGGGACCACAGGGCTACGTCACCCCGGGCTGGTACGCGAGCAAGCAGGAGCACGGGCGGGTGGTGCTGACCTGGAACTACGCCACGGTCCACGTCTGGGGCCGGCCACGGGTGATCGAGGACGCGGACTGGCTCCGGCGCCAGATCGCCGACCTCACCGCCCTGCGCGAGGCGCCGCGCGCCGCGTCCTGGGCGGTGGACGACGCGCCCGCGTCCTTCGTGGCGGCCCAGATGAGGGCCATCGTCGGCATCGAGATCCCGATCGCCCGCATCGAGGGGAAGTGGAAGATGAGCCAGAACAGACCGGAGGCCGATCGGGCCGGGGTGATCGCCGGGATGCGCGCGGATGGCGAAACCGTCCTGGCCGACATGGTCGCCGAGCGGAGCGGATCGTGAGCGCCCGCCTCAACGCCTTCGGCCAGCCGATCGGCCCGGCCCTGCCGGACTGGACCCCGCGTCCGCGCCCGCCGCGGACGCCCATGGAGGGCCGCACCTGCAGGGTCGTGCCGCTCGATGCCGAAGCGCATGCCGCGGGGCTGTTTGCCGCCTACGATGCGGCGCCGGACCGGCGCGGCTGGACCTATCTCGGCGACGAGATGCCCGACAGCGAGGCAGCCTACCGCGTCCGCCTCGACGCCCAGGCGCAGAGCCAGGACCCGCTGTTCCACGCCGTCCTCGACCGGGCGACCGGGGCGCCGCTGGGGATCGCCTCCTACCTGAGGATCGACCCCGGCAACGGCGTCATCGAGGTCGGCCACCTGCATTTCGGCCCGAGCCTTCAGCGCTCGCCCGCCTCCACCGAGGCGATGGCACTCATGATGGCTCGGGCCTTCGACGAACTCGGCTACCGCCGCTACGAGTGGAAATGCGACAGCCTCAACGCCCCGTCCCGGGCGGCGGCGCTGCGCCTCGGCTTCACCTTCGAGGGGATCTTCCGCAACGCCGTCGTGGTGAAGGGCCGCTCCCGCGACACGGCGTGGTTCTCGATCACCGACGCCGAGTGGCCGCGTATCCACGCCGGCTTCGCGGCCTGGCTCGACCCGGCGAACTTCGATGCCGACGGCCGGCAGCGCCGCGGGCTGGCGGAGCTGCGCGGCGAGGCCGGTTGATCTCAGCGTCCGGCGGCCAGGAACGCCTCCGCGGTGCGCAGGGACAGCGCCATGATGGTCAGGGCCGGGTTCGCGGCGAGGGAACTCGGGAAGGTCGAGCCGTCGCAGATCCACAGGTTGTCTATGTCGAAGCTGCGACCGACCGGATCGACCACGGCGCTCGACCCGTCGCGCCCCATCCGGCAGGTGCCGATCGTGTGGGCGACGCGCTCCATCACCCAGATGTCCTCGGCCCCAGCCGCCTCCCAGAGGTCGCGCATCACCTTGGTGGCGTGCGCGTTGAGGCGTTCCTCGTTGCGACTGTAGCCGAAGCTGATCTGCGCCTTGCGCATCCCGCGCGCGTCGGTCTCATCGGACAGGGTCAGCACGTTCGCGTCGCAGGGCAGCGTCTCGCCGTTGATGCCGATGCCGGCGAGGTGGTTGTAGCGGTCGAGGTAATCGAGCAGCGGCTTGCCCCACAATCCGCGGCCGCGCGCCACCGCGTTGCCGAAGGTCAGCGGCACCACACCGAGACTCTGGATCAGGTAGCCGCCGGCGAAGTCGGCACCGGCCCGGATGAAGTCCTCCGTGATCAGCGACGAGGGGTAGCCGCGGTTCATCCGCACCTCGTTGGCGAAGGTGCCCCAGACCTGGGTGGCGACGTGGCCCATGTAGTTGCGGCCGACCTGATCGCTGGAGTTGGCCAGGTCCAGATTCAGCAGGAGCCGCGGCGTCTCGACGGCGCCGGCACAGAGGAATACCGCCCCGCAGCGTTGGCGCCGTTCCTGACCGTCCTGTGTGTAGACCACTGCGGTGACCCGGCCGTCGGTGCCGCGCTCGAGTCCGTGCACGAAGGCGCCCGCCCGGATCTCCGCCCCGTGCGTGACGGCCAGGGGCAGGTAGGTGACGTCCATGCTGGTCTTGGCGCCGTTGCGGCAGCCCTGGTGGCAGAAGCCGCAATTGATGCAGGCGTTGCGCCGGGGTCCGCCCTCGGATTCGAAGTCGCGCGAGACCACCGCCGCGGGCGCGTCGGCCCAGCGGATCCCCAGCGTATCGCAGGCTCCGGCCATGATCTGCGCCGGGCCGTTGCGCGGCACCGGTGGCAGGGGATAGCGGCGCTCGGGATCCCAGGGATACGATTGCGGCCCCGAGACGCCGATGAAACGCTCGACCCGTTCGTAGAACGGCGCCAACTCGTCGTAGTCGAGCGGCCAGTCGACGCCCTCGCCGCTCTCGGTGTGAAGCCGGAGGTCGCGGGCGTCGGCCCGGGGCACGAAGGCGCCCCAATGCAGCGTCGAGCCGCCCACGCCGGTGCCGCTGTTGTTGGCCCCGAACGCCTCCGGCGTGGAACCGCCGCTGAGGCGCTCCTCGGTCCAGTAGATCTGGTCCGCCAGCGTCTCGTCGAAGGCGAAGCGCTCGGGGGTGAAGTTGGGTCCGGCCTCCAGGGCCACGACCTTGAGGCCAGCCGCAGCCAGTCGGGCGAGGAGCGGCGCGCCGCCGGCCCCGGTCCCGACGATGACCGCATCGACGGTCTCATCCGTGCGGTAGGTCCGCATCCCGTCGAGGTTCATCGGACCGTCTCCCCCTGTGTGGGCTGGGGTTCCCAGGATTCCGCCCGATCGAGCCCGACGTCGTGGAAGCCGGGCAACCCGTCCGCGATCGGGCCCGGCCGGTCGCCGCCGGCGCCGATGCCCGAAAAGCCGACCCGTGCCAGGGCGGCCGGATGGGCGAGCCACAGGCGCACCGCGTCGGCGCGCAGATCCTCGAACCAGAACCGCATCCGGTCGCCGTCCAGGCGTCCGCCGAGGGAGTCCGGCACCGCCAGGTCGCCGCGCTCGGCCAGCGTCAGCAGCGCATCCTGGTCCTGCGCCTCCAGGGCGACGAACGGACGGTCGTGGGCGGCGCGCGACGCGGCGTCGAGGGTGCGCAGGCCGGCGCGATACGCCTCCGGATCGGGTGGCAGGGCCACGAACCGCCAGCCGTCGCCGGCCCCAGACGCCAGACGCGCATCGAGCCGGGCGGCGAGGTCGACGGCGATCTCCGGCAACACGCGACCGCAGGCAGCGCGCAGGATCGCGAGTTCCACCGGGTCGAGGGCCTGGGGGGCATAGGCGGGGTCGTCTGGCTCCCCACGCGTCTCCAGGGCGCCGCGCAGCCGGCTGTTGACCCGCTCGGACGCGATCAGCGCCGCGTAGGCCGGCGGCACCGGAGCGGCCCGCGCGGCCTCGTCACGCGGGCGGTCGCGCCAGTGATCGCGCAGGCGATCCGCCATCACCTCCGGACGCTCCAGTGGCAGGAGATGGCCGACGCCGTCCACGGTGACGACGCAATGGTGGGCGAGATGCGGCGCCATCAACGCCCGCTGCGCATCCGCGCCGAGATCGGCATCCTCGGATCCCGCCAGGATCAGCGCCGGGGTGCGCAGAAGCCCGATCCGGCGGCACAGATCCTCGCGGGAACCCGATTCGAGCCAGGCCTTCCAGGCCGCGGGGGCCGCCTGCAACACGTCGGCGACCGCACGCGCCTCGGTCTCCGGGTCGAGGGGACCGCCGACATTCTCGGATACGAAAGCCTGTGCCTCGCGCAGCCGCGTCTCCGGATCGGCATCGATCCAGGCGATCATCCTGGCCCGGCGATCGCCGGGGATCGGTTCCGGGCTCGGCGGCGAGCCCGAGACCAGGATCAAGTCGGTGAGCCCGTCCAGGCCCGGCTCCCCGTCCTCGGACCGGCGCGCGAGGGCGAGTGCGACCTTCGCGCCCATGCTGTGACCCGCGATCGCGAAACGCCTCGGCGCATGGGCGCGGATCGCTGCCGCCACATGGTCCGCCATCGCATCGACGGAAAAGCCCGTCTCCGCGGCAGCGTCGCCGAAGCCCGGCAGATCCACGGGCACGCAGACCGGCGTTCCCCCGAGCGCGCGCGAGACGGGCTCCCAGGTTCTGGCGCTGCCGCCCAGGAAATGGAGGCAGACGAGGATTTCGGGTTCGGGCATGACGAGGAGATTGCGCGAGCCTGGAATGCTTCAAGCGTACGCGACGCCGCACGGCTCCGGTTGCCCCGGGGGTGGCGCCGTCCCGACCGCTATGAGATCAAGCGCGCGGAGACTCATAGGATGTCGGATATCGATCTGGCCTGGCGCGTCGAGGAGGCCTGCCTCAACGCCTGGCCGAGCCAGCGCCAGCTCCTGGTCCACGGTTACCTGCTGCGCGCCGCAGGCGGCACCTCGAAGCGGCAGAATTCCCTGAATCCGATGCGCGGCAGCGGCCAGCCCGAACCGGCGATCCGGGCCGGAGAGGCCGTCTACGCCGCGCTGGGACGCCGGGCGATCTTCCGGGTCCCGGGGATCGCACCGCAGCTGGAGCCGCTGCTGGCAGGCGGCGCTTACTCCGTCGCGGACGAGACCTGCACGCTGTTCCGGGACCTCGACGGCCTGTCCGACGAGCCGGACCCGGCGGTCACCCTCGCGCCGAGTCCCGATGCCGCCTGGCTGGCCCTGCGGGACGCCATGAACCGGGCGGATCCCGCCGCCGCGCAGGCCTTTCGCACCACCGTCGATGCCCTCATCCTGCCGCGGGCGTTCGCGACTCTGGCGAGCGATGGCGAGATCGGTGCCTTGGCCTTCGGCGTGTGCGACGGCGACCTGCTGGTGATCGAATCCGTGGCGACACCCGAGAGGCTGCGGGGACGGGGCCACGCCCGGCGGGCCGTCGGCGCGCTGCTGCGCTGGGCCCGCTTGCAGGGCGCCCGCGCGGCCTGTCTGCAGGTGGTAGCGGCGAACACGCCGGCCCGATCACTGTACCGCGGGCTGGGTTTCGAGCGGGAGCTGTACCGGTATCACTACCGGGTCGGGCCGGAGCCGTCCTGAGACGTCCTCAGGCGTCGAACAGCGAACCCTGCCGGGTCGCCGCGGCGGCGCCCGCTTGCGTGCGCTTGCCCGCGGCGGACGGCTCCGTCCGTGCGGACCGCCGCGCAGGCTTGGCGGACACGGACGGGTCGGACGTCCCGTCCGGCACCGCGTTCACCGTCCCGTCGGCGAATTGCAGGCTGAGGCGGCTGGCGGCGGCGGCCTCGGCCGCGTGGCGGACCGGCAGGCCCGCGGCGTCGCGGACGAGGACGTAGCCCCGCTCCAGCACGGCCCGGTAGCTGAGCGATCCGAGGAGGTGGGCCAGGCCCTCGAGCCGGTCGCGGCGGCGCTCGACGCCCCGCAGGCCTGCCTGATTCAGGCGGTCGGACAGGGCGACCAGGCGATCGGCGCGGCGTGCCTGAAGCGCCCGCGCCCGCTCGAGGCTGGCATCCCGGGCGACGACCAGCCGCCGACCGAGTTGGGCCAGGGCCTCGCCCTTGCGCTGGACGTCGTTGCGCAGGGCGGTGAGCGGCCGATGGTCGATCCGCGCCAGGCGCGCCCGGGCGTTGGCCAGCGCCACGTCGGGCGAGCGCCGGGCCATCCGGTCGAGGAGGAGCTGGAGGCGCGCGCGATGGCGGCTGGCCCCGGCCGCCAAGGCCGGAGCGAGGCGCGCCTCGGCGAGGTCGAGGCGCTGGCGCTTGGCCGCCAGCAGGGCATCGGCGCTCGGCAGCGCGCGCGCGAGGGCGCGCAGATCGCACCGGTCGCGCTCGACCCGCCGGCCGACCGCCCCGACCGCCCGAGCGGACAGGTCGGCCACCGTGGCGATCAAGTCGGCGCGGACGGGGACGGCCATCTCGGCGGCGCCCGTCGGGGTCGGCGCCCGGCGGTCGGAGACGTAGTCGATCAGCGTGGTGTCGGTCTCGTGCCCGACCGCCGAGATCAGCGGGATCGCGCTCTCGAATGCGGCGCGGACCACGCATTCCTCGTTGAACGCCCACAGATCCTCAATGGAGCCGCCGCCGCGGGCGACGATCAGCACGTCCGGCCGGGGCAGGGGGCCGTCCGGGGCCAGGGCATTGAAACCGCGGATCGCGGCCGCAACCTCCTCGGCCGCGCCGTCACCCTGGACCCGTACCGGCCAGACCAGCACGGGGCGCGGGAAGCGGTCCTCCAGCCGGTGCAGGATATCGCGGATCACGGCTCCGGTGGGCGAGGTGACGACGCCGACCACGCGCGGCAGGTAGGGGATGGCCCGCTTGTGCTCCGGAGCGAACAGGCCCTCGGCGGTGAGCAGCTTCTTGCGCTCCTCCAGCAGGGCCATCCAGGCGCCGAGGCCCGCCGGCTCGAGGCTTTCGACCACGATCTGGTACGAGGATTTCCCCGCGAAAGTGGTGATGCGGCCGGTGGCGACCACCTCCAGCCCCTCCTGGGGCTTCTGGCGCAGGCGCCCGAACACGCCCTTCCAGACAACGGCATCGATCCGCGCCTGGCCGTCCTTCAGGGAGAAGTAGGCGTGGCCGGAGCCGTGCTGGCCGCGATAGCCGGAGATCTCGCCGCGCAGGCGCACATGACCGAACGCGTCCTCCAGGGTCCGCTTGAGCGCGCCCGCCAGCTCGCCGACCGACCATTCAGGCTGGTTGGCGGTGAGCACGCTGGTCGGCGGAATATCCGCCGCGGGCGAGGCTGCGGGGCGCGGAGGCGGCACGAGGGGCATGGACGGACGCTAGGCGGCCTGCGCCGCAAGGTCAAAGGTTTGAGGGATCCCTACTCCACGGCCAATTCGCGCGGGGCGTCCGAGATCGTGATCCGCGGCACGAACAGCGACAGCACCAGGGTCAGCAGAGCCACCGCGAAGACCGTCCAGAACGTGCCGTGGAGGGCATGCTGCAGCCCGTCCCGGATGGCGTCGCCGCCGGCGCCGAGGCTGCCGGGATCCTCCAGGAGACTCCGGAGCTGGCCGGAATCGACCGGTGAGCCGTCTGCCGGATGGGCCAGCCGGTAGTTCAGCACCGCGCCGAGCGCCGTGGCACCCAGGGTCGAGCCGAGGTTGCGCGCGAAGATGTTCGAGGCGGTGGCGGCGCCGCGCTGCGCCCAGGCGACGCTGTCCTGGATGATCACGATGGCGGCGGTGGACAGGAAACCCATACCGAGCCCCATCACGATCGAGCCGCAGGCGGCCACGATCGGCGAGGTCTCCGAACCCAGGGCGACGAACGCGGTGGCGCCCAGCGGCAACAGCGTCGCGCCGACCAGCAGCGTCGGGCGCAGGCCGAAGCGCACGAAGTTGCGGGCCGCCGTGGTGGCCCCGATCGGCCAGCCGAGCACCATCAGCGTGAGGGTCAATCCGGCGATCAGGGGCGACTGCCGTAGGACGCCCTGGACGTACATCGGCAGGAACGCGGTGAGCCCGATCACGGTCATGCCGGAGAGCAGCGTCGCGGCGTTGGTGGTCGCGATGGGGCGCTGCATCCACAGGCGGACGTCGAGCATCGGGTCGGCGGCCCGGCGCTCCTGGAGCACGAACAGGATGGCCGCCACCACGAAGCCGAGTGCCGGCCACAGGGCCGCCGAAGCCGACGTGCCGGCCTCCGTCAGCGCCATCATCAGCGCGGCGATGGCCGCGGTGAACAGGGCGGCACCGAGTGCGTCGATCGGCCGGCTGCGACGCTCGACGCTCTCCCGCAGGTAGGCCAGGAACAGGCCCGCCGCGACGAGACCCACGGGCAGATTGATCCAGAAGATCCACGGCCAGCTGAGATGGCCGATGATCAGGCCCCCGACCAGGGGTCCCGCCACCGACGAGATGCCCCACACGCTGGCGAGATAACCCTGGACCTTGCCGCGCTCCCGGGCCGGGTAGAGATCGCCGATCACCGTCAGGCTCACCGGCTGGATCGCTCCCGCGCCGACGCCCTGCACCAGGCGGAACAGGATCAGGGAACGCATCGACCAGGCCAGCCCGCACAGCAGCGAGCCGGCCAGGAACACGGCGATGCCGAACAGCAGCACCGGACGGCGCCCGTAGAGGTCGGACAGCTTGCCGAACACCACCGTGGTGGCGGTCTGAGTCAGCAGGAACGAGCCGAACACCCAGGCATACAGGTGGAGGTCGCCGAGCTGGCCGGCGATCTGCGGCATCGCGGTCGAGACGATGGTCGCCTCGATGGCGATCATGAACATCGCCGCCATCACCGCGGCGAGGACCAGCGGGCGGCGCGTCTCGGAAGGACTGGGCATGGGCGCGGTCTAGGCCCGGCTCCGGCCGAGACCTAGCGCCGAAGGCGGGCTCCCGCGCGGCCCCGCTTCCGGGCCGTGCGGGAGCGCACATCCGCGGCTACGCTTCCACGTCCGCGTCCAGGTCTCGGCCGCGGGTCTCGGGCAGCAGGAAGGCCGCGATCGTCCCGACCAAGCTGAAGGCCGCCAGGTAATAGGCCGGGGCGAGCCGGTCGCCGGTGGCGGCGATCAGCCAGTTGATCACGTAGTTGGTGCTGCCGCCGAAGACCGAGACCGAGAGCGCGTAGACGATCGACAGCCCGGCGCTGCGCACCGCCCGCGGCAGCGCCTCCGGAATCCCGACGATCACCGCCGCGGCGTTGATGGAGGAGAGCGCCGAGAGCAGGAAGGTCACGGCGTAGACGCTCATGGCGCTCGGGGATCGCACCACCCAGGCGAAGGCCGGGACCGCCAGGATCAGGATGAGCGTCCGCGGCCAGATCATCACCGGGCGCCTTCCGACCCGGTCCGCCAGCCAGCCCCCCAGCAGCGGGAAGATCACCGAGGCCAGGCCCAGCGCGATCGGCACCGCGGTCGCGGCGGTCTCGCTCAGGCCCAGGGTCGCGCCGGCATAGACCGGCATGTTGGTGCCGACGGCGTTCGAGACCGTGGAGGCGGCGATGACCAGGAAGGTCAGGCCCAGCAGGCGGCCGTGCTCGCGCAGGAGACGCCCGACCACCGCGAGGGTCGAGGGGGCAGCGTGGGGATCCTCCTCGGCGCCGGCGGTCTCGGGCAGGTGGCTGCGGATCACCAAGCCGACCGGAACGACGCAGAGGCCGAGCGCGAACATCAGCCGCCAGCCCCAGGCCGACATCGCCTGATCGCCGACCACGAGGGCCAGGATGGTCGCGATGATGCCGGCGAACAGGGCCGCGCAGCCCTGGCTGGCGATCTGCCAGCTGGTCACGAAACCTCGCTTGGCCGGCGGTGCCGCCTCGAGCAGGTAGGCGGTGGACGGGCCGACCTCGCCGCCGAGCGCGAGACCCTGAATGAGACGGCCCGCGATGACGATCACCTGTGCCCAGCCGCCGATCGCCGCGTAGGACGGGCATGCGGCCAGCATCAGCATGCCGAGCGCCATCAGCGCGATGGTGATCAGCATCGCCGGCTTGCGCCCGGCCCGATCCGCGAAGGCGCCGATCAGCACGCCGCCGATCGGCCGCATCACGTAACCGATGCCGAACAGGGCGAGCGACGCCAGCAGGCTGTGCGTCGGGTCGGTGGCCGGAAAGAACGCTTCGCCGATCGGCTTCGCGAAGAACGCGTAGACCGTGAAATCGTAGAATTCGAGGGCGTTGCCGAGCACCACGGCCCCGACCGCCTTGCGGTCGAGGGCGGGGTGGGCTGGCGCGGCGGCGTGTACCTGCGTCGTGGCATCCATCAGCGAGTCGGCTCCCCGGCCGGCGGATGCTTGGCGATTCCCCCCGTCACCGGCTCGGCGCCATCGGAGACGGCTTCGTCGTAGCCCGCAAGCCAGCGGTCTCGGGCTTCGGTGCCTTCGGCATAGGGGCAGGCCTCGCGGGCCAGACCCTTTCCGGGCGCGGCCTTGCCGAGCGCATGCGTGTCGAGGTCGTTCGGTGGCGAATCCATTCGGGCGGCGCTCCTCGTGTGGCGGCCGCCGCGATGTAGGGCGCGCGGGGCGGGGCGCTCAATGCAGGGTCGGATCCGCGTCCGGCGGCAGCGATACGACCTCGCTGAACGGGAATTCCAGAACGACGTCGCCGGCTTCGTCGGTGACCACCAGGCAGGCGGTCAGGAGCCTGGCCTGATCCCGGGCCTCGGCCAGGGCCGCACGGATCGTGTCCTGGGCCTTCTCCCAGGCCTGATCCGGATCGCGCAGAGCGACGCCGGTCGCATCGGTGATCACGTCGTCGCCGATCTGCGTGTGGAAGAAGTAGCGCGGCATGACCTTCAACCCCGGTGTCGACCGCTCCGGCAGAGCGGCAGGCTCCAGATGGGGATCGGAGCGGTCGCAATCAGCAGCCGTCCTAGCCGTTTGCGGCGCTCCGTGCCGAAGCATCGGGGACCGGCCGGAGGGTGTGCACGGTGGCGGAGGCGCCCCCCGTGCGGTGGAGCTTCTCCATGGCCATCAGCGGTCGCAATTCCGGCTCCGCGAAGTCCATCAGCCGGGCGTTGCGCCAGCGCGGCTTTCCGGCTCCACGACCGAACCAGCGCGGTCGCACCTCCTCGACCAGCAGGACGAGCCGGCCCGTCCAGGATTTGCGGAACCAGAACCGCCCGGTCAGAGACATCGTCCGATCCTCGTCAACTGTCCCGCCCGGAACGATGGGCCGGGATCGCGGCGCCCCGCTCTCGAGCAGTCCGATACCCGACTTGGTCGCGTAGATACCAATCTTCATAACAGACCGATCGGGTATCGACCGATATCCACAGGCCACCATCGGGCACACCGGCGCTAAGCGCATGACGTGACGCGCGACCAGGCCGAGGACGAGGAGCCAGACAAGCCCCGAGGTGACGTAGACGAAGCCACGCAGGAGCGCGGATTCCAGGGCATGGTGCGCCGAGACCTGTCCGGGCGCGTCAGCGCGAGGCTCCCCGGATGACCGGGCCGCGCCGCGCCCACCGCCGGGAGGGGCGGCGAGCATGCGGGTCAGGCTGTCCGGCAGCGGTCTGTGGTGGGTCTTCACGGATCGGAAGAATAGGCGCCGCCGATCCCGCCCGACAAGGCACCTGTCTTCAGGAAACTGCTGCGGGTGAATCGGCGGTCTGCCCGTGATAGAGAACGCCGACCTCGGCGGGACGGCCCGCCCTCGGCGTCCGATCATGTCCCTGCCACCTGTCCTGATCACGGGCGTCGCCGGCTTCATCGGCAACGCACTCGCGCTGCGGTTTCTCGAGGCAGGCCGGGAGGTCGTGGGCCTCGACAACGTCAACGCTTATTATGACGTCGGCCTGAAGGAGGCGCGGCTCCGGCGCCTCGATCCGTTCCAGGGCTATAGCTTCGCGCGCCTCGACCTGACCGACACGGCAGGCCTCGATGCGCTGTTCGGCCGGCACGGCTTTCGAACCGTCGTCCACCTCGCGGCACAGGCCGGCGTGCGCTACTCGCTCACGAACCCACAGGCCTACGCGGCGAGCAACCTCGTCGGCTTCCTCAATATCCTCGAATCCTGCCGCCACGGCGGCGTCGAGCACCTGCTCTACGCGTCTTCGAGTTCGGTCTACGGCGCGGTCACGGCCATGCCGTTCTCGATCCACCAGAACGTCGACCATCCGGTGAGCCTCTACGCGGCCACCAAGAAGGCCAACGAGCTGATGGCCCACAGCTACAGCCACCTCTACCGGCTGCCGACCACCGGCCTGCGCTTCTTCACCGTGTACGGACCCTGGGGCCGGCCGGACATGGCGATGTCCCTGTTCGCCCGCGCGATCCTGGCCGGAGAGCCGATCCGGGTGTTCAACGAGGGCCGGATGCGGCGCGACTTCACCTATATCGACGACATCGTCGAGGGGATCGTCGCCCTGGCCGAAAGGCCGGCTGCGCCCAACCCGGACTGGAGCGGAGCCGATCCGGATCCGGGCACCAGCGCGGCGCCGTATCGCATCTACAACATCGGCAACAACGAGCCGGTGGAGTTGATGCAGATGATCGCGCTTCTCGAAGAGGCGCTCGGGCGCAAGGCCGAAACGATCCTGCTGCCGATGCAGCCCGGCGACGTGCCGGCCACCTTCGCGGATATCGACGACCTCGCCCGCGACACCGGCTTCCGGCCGGCGACACCGCTGACGCTCGGCATCGCGCGCTTCGCCGACTGGTATCGCGGCTTCTACGGCCTTTGAGCCACGAGGCTGCACCTCATCGACGACGTGCTGAAGGTCGATGCGGGCGTCCGGTGTCGCGCCGCCGGTAGCCGAGCAAGGCTGCGATCCCGACGAAGGCGGCCAGCGCCGTCCACATGCCGCCCTCGCCGAGCTTGCCGAACGCGGCCGACAGGCGGTCCGGCTCGTCCACAAGCGCGATCACGATTCCGACAAGTCCGCAGAGCGTCACGAAGATCGCCAGGACGCGGAAGGTCATCGTGGGCACTCCCGGCGCCGCGAAGGGCGCGAGCCGGCGGGCGACCGGCAGATCCTGTCTAGGTCTTCGCCCGAGCGGACTGCAAGCGCGCAGCCGACACCGGGCGCCGTCGGCCCATCCCGATGCAGCTTCCATCGGCCGCAGGCCGCAGAGGACGGGCCCCGCCGTTGAGGGTCTGGTCGCCAGCGAATGCGGCGGGACGGCGGCCTCGCAAGGCTAGGCCGTTGCACCATCTGCGTGTAATCATTTAGAGCTGTTCCAGGCAGGAAAGCTCTGCTTCAAACGCTGCCGCGACAGCGGCCAAAAGGAGGAAATCCATGCGTTCACTCATTCTCGGCGCCGTTCTCGCTGCCTTGATCCCGCTTTCCGCACAGGCCCAGGAGGCCGGTGATGCGGCTGCCGGCGAGAAGGCGTTCGCCCCGTGCAAGGCCTGCCACAACTTTCAGAAGAACGGCGTCGGTCCGGACCTGAAGGGCGTCGTCGGGCGCAAGGCCGGCACCTACGAGGGCTACAACTACTCCGCCGCGCTGAAGAATTCCGGCATCACCTGGGACGAGGCCAACCTTCACGAGTGGCTGAAGAACCCGAAGACCAAGGTGCCCGGCACCAAGATGATCTTCCAGGGCTACCCCGACGACAAGAAGATCAACGACGTGATCGCCTACCTCAAGACGCAGTCCTGAGCCCTCGCTCCAAGGTCTGACCTCCAAACGAAGGCATCCGTGCAGCCGCGCGGGTGCCTTCCGTCGTTCAGGACCGCCCGATGAGCGGATCGAGGCTCGAGACGGAGTGCTATTCCGGGATCAGCCCGGCTTGAAGCCCGAGCCGCAGGGTCACCAGATCGTTCAGCAGATCCTTCCGGCCCTGCACGTTCAGGCCGGTCCTGTCGCCCGCCTCGTCGGGGAGGCAGGCGAGCACGTCGCGCAGCTTGGCTCCGGCGGGCGTGAGGAAGATGCTGACCTGCCGCTCGTCGGCCCGGTCGCGGGCGCGCCGCACCCGTCCGGAGGCTTCCAGGCGCTTGAGCAGGGGCGTCAGGGTCCCGGAATCGAGGAACAGGCGGTTTCCGATCTCCTTGACCGACAGGCCGTCCTCTTCCCACAAGACCAGCAGGACGAGATATTGCGGGTAGGTCAGCTCGTGCTGGCCGAGGAGGTTGCGATAGGCACGGCCGAAGGCGTGCGCGGCGGCGTACACCGCGAAGCACAATTGGTTGTCGAGGCGCTGCCGGTCCCGCTGCGATAGCTGATCGGCGGGCGCCTGACCCGCCTTGGTGGTTGGCGCAGCGCCGCTCTGCGGAGCAGTCGGGCCTGACATGGGATGCACTCTCTCTGGTAAAGGCGGCCTATCGTACCGGTATGCCGAAGGGCACTCTTAGTCAGTTCGTCAAACCTGTACAATTCTCGTGGACCGCGGACGTGCCACAGATCCTCTGCGACGTTCAGCCATCCATCAATGGGTGCAGATCTCGTACCATCGCTTTCAGGCGTTCATCGAGGACATGCGTGTAGATCTGCGTCGTCGAGATATCGGCGTGACCGAGCAACTCCTGGACGATGCGCAGATCGGCCCCGTTCTGCAGCAGATGACTGGCGAAGGCGTGGCGCAGGACGTGCGGGCTGACGCGGTCTGGGCGCAAGCCCGCCGCCAGCGCCACGGCCTTGAGGTCCCGGGCGAAGGCCTGCCGGGTGAGGTGGCCGCTGTCGCTGTCGGCGGGAAACAGCCACGGGGACTCCTCCGGCACCGCGGCGAGGTGGGCGGTCATCGCGGCCCTGGACGCCTCGGTCAGCGGGACGAGCCGCTCTCGGCCGCCCTTGCCCTTGATGAACAGGTAGCGCTCACGGGTGGCGCCCGCGGTGCGCGGGAGGGCGACGAGTTCCGAGACG
Source organism: Methylobacterium sp. WL7 (assembly GCF_008040085.1). Lineage (NCBI taxonomy): Bacteria > Pseudomonadati > Pseudomonadota > Alphaproteobacteria > Hyphomicrobiales > Methylobacteriaceae > Methylobacterium > Methylobacterium sp. WL7. The sequence continues at coordinate 31,930 of NZ_VRVG01000001.1, forward strand.
CGCAGGCCCGTCGCATAGAGAAGCTCGAGCAGGCAAACCATCCGGCGGGCCCGGCGCGCCGGACCGGGCTGCTCGTCGGCGGAGGCCGCCGCATGGGCGGTGGCCAGCAGGCCGTCCACCTCGGCGATCGACAGCACCTTCGGCAGCGTGCGGCCCCGGCGCGGTCCCGAAACCGCGACGCTCGGATCGGCTTCGGCGTATCCCTCAGCGTAGAGAAACTTGTGGAAGCCGCGCACGCACGACAGGCGCCGCGCCGCCGACGACGCCATCAACCCCCGTGTCTCCAGGTCGGCCACGAAGGCCCGGAGGCTGTGGGTGTCGGCCTCTTCGAGCGGGATCCCCGCGCGCTTGAGATAGGCGAGGTAGTCGTCGAGGTCGCGCCGGTAGGCGGCCAGCGTGTTGGCGCCGGCACCGCGCTCGGCGGCCAGCATGTCGAGATAGGCGGCGACCTCCGGGGACGGAGGCGGAGCCGCGCCGCCGGCGACCGCCGCGCTCAACGGCTGCCCGGTTGGAGCTTCGAGGCCGGGATGGTCACGGTCATCTCCCGGGGGGTCGGCACCACGAAGTTCGCCAGCGCGAACATCGCCGCGAAGACGAGGCCGGCCAGGATCGCGAGGGTAGCGAAGAAACGGAACAGGGTCGGCACGTCGGTCGAACCTCGGGCAGACGAGCGCAGTCGGCGGGGAGGGAGCGCGCGGAAATCTCCCCCGAAATGTCGCGAAGGCTCGGTTTCCATCATGCGATCACGGCGCTGACAAGGCCTGTAAGGACACAGCGATGCGTTTCGCAGGCCGCTTGAATCGCGCTAAGAGCCTGGCACAGGATTGGAAGCCCCCCAGCGAGGCGCGCACGGGGCGGCGTCAGGGAGCCGGAGACGCCACGACCATGCGATGCTGCCGTCGATGAGCGAAGAAGACGTCGGTGAACCGATCGAGGCGCGCCTGCGCCGGGCGCTGGGCCTGCGCTCGATCGTGCTCGTCGGCTTGATGGGGGCGGGCAAGAGCACGGTCGGCCGGCGCCTCGCCAGCCGGCTCGGGCTGATCTTCAAGGATGCCGACAGCGAGATCGAGGCTGCGGCCGGCCTGACCATCCCCGATATCTTCGCGATCTACGGCGAGCCGAGCTTCCGCGACGGCGAAGAGCGCGTGATCTCGCGCCTGCTACGCGCCGGCCCCCTCGTGCTGGCCACCGGCGGCGGCGCCTACCTGCGCGAGGCGACGCGGGTGCGCATCCGGGAATCCGCCATCTCGGTCTGGTTGAAGGCCGATCTCGACGTGCTGATGCGGCGGGTGCGCAAGCGCGGCAACAGGCCCCTGCTCCACACCGACGATCCCGAGGCGACGATGCGCGACCTGATGGCAGTCCGCCACCCGGTCTACGCGGCCGCCGACGTGGTGGTGATCTCCCGGGAGGTGTCGCACGACCGGGTCGTCCAGGACGTGCTGGAGGCGCTGGACGCCCACATGAATGCCGCCGCCCCGCGCCCCATCGCCGCCCAGTGACGCCCAAGCGAGCCTGTCCGTGACCGAGCCATCGACCCAACCGGTTCCCCTGACGGTCCACGTGCCCCTCGATGCCGGGCGCGACTACGACATCCTGATCGGGCGTGGCCTGATCGAGACGGCCGGCGCGCAGGTGGCGGCCCTCGGGGGCCGGCGGGCGGCGATCGTCACCGACGAGAATGTCGGGGCGCTCTATGGCGAGCGGCTGCGCGACAGCCTGGAGCGGGCGGGCCTGAACGCCGGTTTCGTCACGGTGGCGCCCGGCGAAAGCTCGAAATCCTACGCGGGCTACGCGCAAGTCTGCGACGGCCTGCTGGCGCTGAAGGTCGAACGCGGCGATCTCGTGGTCGCCCTCGGGGGCGGCGTGGTCGGGGATCTCGCCGGTTTCGCGGCTGCCACCCTGCGCCGGGGCGTACGCTTCGTGCAGGTCCCGACCAGCCTGCTCGCCCAGGTCGATTCCTCGGTGGGCGGAAAGACCGGGATCAACGCGCCGCTCGGCAAGAACCTGATCGGCGCCTTCCATCAGCCGCGCCTGGTTCTAGCCGACACGGCGGCGCTCGACACCCTGTCCGAGCGCGAGATGCGCGCCGGCTACGCCGAGGTCGCCAAATACGGGCTGATCGCCGATGCCGGCTTCTTCGACTGGTGCGAGGCCAACTGGCGCGGGATCTTCTCGGGCGGTCCCGAGCGTGACGAGGCCGTCGCCGCGTGCTGCCGGGCCAAGGCCGGCGTGGTGACCCGGGACGAGCGGGAGGACGGCGAGCGCGCGCTGCTCAACCTCGGGCACACGTTCGGGCACGCCCTGGAGCGGCTCACCGGCTACGAGTCGGCCCGGCTCGTCCACGGGGAGGGCGTCGCGATCGGTCTCGCCCTGGCCTTCCGGTTCTCGGCCCGGCTCGGGCTCTGCGCCGGGCAGGATGCCGGCCGCGTCGCCAACCACCTGGCGCTCGCCGGCCTGCCGACACGCCTCCAGGCGGTCCCGGGCGGATGCGGCGACGCCGACGCCATCCTCGACGCGATGGCCCAGGACAAGAAGGTCCGCGACGGCGCCCTGACCTTCATCCTCGCCCGCGGCATCGGCCAGAGCTACATCGCCCCCGGGATCGACCGGGGGGATGTGCGGGCGTTCCTGCTGGACGAACTCGCCGCCGATCGTCAGGCCTGAGGGTATCCATCCGACCATCGGCCTTGCCTTGCGCCGGTCGGACCGCTATGAGCCTGCCACGTCCGGGACGGCGCAAACCGTCACGGGAGCTTGGCTCGAACCGCCCTCGGGGCGCTCGGGACAGAGGTTCGGGATCGGTGCGCCGATCTCGCCGGTTGCCGGTGTAGCTCAGTGGTAGAGCAGCGCTTTCGTAAAGCGAAGGTCGGGGGTTCAAATCCCTCCTCCGGCACCATCTTCCTCCGCAGACAGCGCTAGCGCACTCAGTCGAGGTCGAGCCGCGAGCGGCTGGAGCGCGTGTCGGCCGAAAGCCGTCATGCTTGAGCGTCGCGTGCGCAGCACCTCGGTCGGAACCGGATTGCCCATCCTGGTGTAGGGCCTTCTGTGCCGCGTGGCGGCCCAGCAGGCGGGGATACGTCATGAAAGCCGAGATCCTGGACGTCCGGTTCATCCACGAGGGCTGGAGCCGATTCGGGGTCGCGACGGTGCATCTTGCCGACGGTGCCGTGGTCGAGCGCGAGATCGAGGATCACGGCAACTCGGTGGGCGTCCTGCCCTACGATCCAGAGCGGCGGGTCGCCACGCTGGTGCGGGAGTTGCGGGTGCCGCCCCTGTTCGCGGCCGGCGAGCAGGTCCAACTCGAAGCGCCGGCCGGCCTGATCGAGGACGGCAGCCCGGAGGAGAACGGTCGCCGGGAGGTTTTGGAGGAGGTCGGCTTGCGCCTGCACGCGCTCGAATTCGTCGGCGCGACCTATTCCTGCGCCAGCTTGACCACGGAAAAGCTGCATCTCTACCTCGCCCCCTACGGTAAGGCCGACCGCGCCGAGGACGGTGGCGGTGCCGAGGGCGAGCACGAGAACATCCGGATCGTGGAAATGCCGCTCGCGGACCTCGCCGGGATGGCGGACCGGGCCGAACTCACCGACCTCAAGACGCTGACGCTGGTCCTGGCGCTGCGCGCCCGCCATCCGGAGCTTTTCGCGGCGTGAGAATCCGCTATCGCGTATTCGCGCAATGGTTGATCACTGCCGCGGTATTCGGCGCGGTCGCCTGGATCGCGTTTCACCTGCGCTGAGCAGAACCCCGTCTCAGGAATCGAAGCGATGAGCGAAGACGCCGTCACCGCCGAACCCCACGGCCTCGACCGGGGTCTGACCAATTACGGCGACCGCGATTTCGCCCGCTACCTGCGCCGCTCCTTCGCCCGGTCCATGGGCATCTCGCGCACGCTCCTCGACAAGCAGGTGGTCGGCATCGCCATGACGCCGTCCGGCTTCAACAATTGCCATCGCGGCATGCCGGAACTCGTGGAGGCTGTCTCCCGCGGGGTGCTGGCCGCCGGGGCCTTGCCGATGCCGTTCCCGACCGTGTCGCTCGGAGAGGTTTTCCTCAACCCGACCAGCATGATGTACCGCAACCTCATGGCCATGGACACCGAGGAGATGATCCAGGCCCAGCCGATGGATGCGGTGGTCCTGATCGGCGGTTGCGACAAGACCGTGCCGGCCCAGCTCATGGGGGCGGCCTCGGCCGGCCTCCCGGCGATCCAGGTCGTGACCGGCCCGATGTCCACCGGCCGCCATCGCGGCCAGCGGCTGGGTGCCTGCACGGATTGCCGGGGCTTCTGGGCCAAGTACCGGGCCGGCACGGTGGATGCGGAGGAGATCGCCGAGGTCGAAGGCCGGCTCTCGGTCACGGCCGGCACCTGCGCGGTGATGGGCACGGCCTCGACCATGGCCTGCATCGCCGAGGCGCTCGGCATGTCGCTGCCCGGGACCGCCGCGATCCCGGCCGTGCATTCGGACCGGCTGGTGGCCGCCGAAGAGACCGGACGCGCCGCGGTGCGGCTGATCCAGACCAAGATCACCCCGGCGCAGGTCATCACGCAGAAATCTGTCGAGAACGCGATCCGCGTCCTGATGGCGGTGTCAGGCTCCACCAACGCCATCGTGCACCTCACGGCCATCGCCGGGCGCCTCGGCATCCGCATCCCGTCCGGGCGCTTCAACGAAATCTCGGACGAGACCCCGGTGCTGGTCGACCTGAAGCCCGTGGGCGAAGGCTACATGGAGGATTTCCACGCCGCCGGCGGCATGGGCGCGCTGCTGCGGGAGTTGCGCCCGCTCCTGCACCTCGACACCGTGGACGTGGAGGGCCGCACCCTGGCCGAGCGTCTGGACGAGCCGGCCGGCTGGGTCGACCGGGCGGTGATCCGGGCTTTCGACGATCCGGTCTCGCCGGTGGGCGGCCTGGTGGCGCTGAGCGGCAACCTCGCCCCGGACGGAGCGATCTTCAAGCGCGCCGCCGCGACGCCCGAGCTGTTCGAATCCGAAGGGCGGGCGGTGGTGTTCACCGGCCTCGAAGACCTGAGCCGCCGGATCGACGACCCGGAGCTCGACGTGGCGCCGGGCGACGTGCTTGTGCTTCAGAATGCCGGGCCGCACGCCGCCGGCATGCCCGAGGCCGGCTACCTGCCGATCCCAAAAAAGCTCGCCCGGGCGGGGGTGAAGGACATGGTGCGGATCTCGGACGCGCGGATGTCCGGCACCGCCTTCGGGTCGATCGTGCTGCACATCGCCCCGGAGGCGGCCATCGGCGGCCCGCTCGGAGCCGTGCGCGACGGCGACCGGGTCCGCCTGTCGATCCGCGACAAGCGGATCGACCTGCTGGTGGACGAGGCCGAGATCGCCCGGCGGCTCGCGGACCATCGACCGCCGCCGGCACCCAAGCGCGGCTACAAGGCGCTCTATCGGCGCACCGTCACCCAGGCGCCTGAGGGGTGCGACTTCGACTTCCTGATCGGCGACGGCGAGCCCGGCTGACACGCGGCTTGATCCTCGGGCGCCCCAGGGCCATCGTCCGGAGAAGCATCGGGAGGAGTCGAAGAGCATGACGCGCGCCTGCATCGTGGGCTGGGCCCACACACCGTTCGGCAAGCTCGAGGAGCCGGATGTCGAGGGCCTGATCGCGCGGGTGTCCGGCGAGGCGCTGGCCCATGCCGGGATCGAGGATTCCCAGGTCGACGGGATCTATGTCGGCGTCATGAACACCGGCTTCTCGAAGCAGGGTTTCGAGGGATCGCAGGTCGCGCTCAATCGGCCGGGCCTCGCCCACGCACCGGCGACGCATCTGGAGAACGCCTGCGCCACCGGCTCGGCGGCGCTCTACGCGGCCCTGGATTTCGTCGATAGCGGCCGCGGGCGGATCGCCCTGGTGGTCGGCGCCGAGAAGATGACGGCGAAATCCGTGGCCGAGACCGGCGACATCCTGCTCGGCGCCTCCTACCGGAAAGAGGAAGCCGACATCGAGGGCGGCTTCGCGGGCGTGTTCGGCCGGATCGCGGCCGGCTACTTCCAGCGCTACGGCGACCGCAGCGAGGAACTGGCCCGGATCGCCGCCAAGAACCACCGCAACGGTGTGGGCAACCCCTACGCGCAGCTCAGGAAAGACCTGGGCTTCGAGTTCTGCAACAAAGTTTCGGACAAAAACCCCTACGTGGCGGCGCCGCTGCGGCGCACCGACTGCTCGCTGATCTCCGACGGCGCCGCCGCCCTCGTCGTGGCGGATGCCGAGACCGCCGAGGGTCTGGCTCGCGCCATCGGCTTCCGCGCCCGTGCACACGTCAACGACATCCTCCCCCTGTCGCGCCGGGATCCGACCGCGTTCAAGGGCGCCCGGCTTGCCTGGGAGAAGGCGCGCGCGCAGGCCGGGATCGGCAACGACGACCTGTCGTTCGTGGAGACGCACGATTGCTTCACCATCGCAGAACTCATCGAGTACGAGGCGATGGGGCTGGCCGAGCCCGGCCAGGGTTACCGCGTCGTCCGCGAAGGGTGGACCGAGAAGGGCGGCCGGCTGCCGATCAACCCGTCCGGCGGGCTGAAGTCCAAGGGCCATCCGGTCGGCGCCACGGGCGTCTCGATGCACGTGATGGCCTGCCTCCAGCTCATGGGCGAGGCCGGCGAGATGCAGGTCCCCGGGGCGAACCTGGCCGGGATCTTCAACATGGGCGGTGCGGCGGTCGCCAACTACGTATCGATCCTGGAGCGGCGGCGCTGAGCCGAGGTCCGAGATGCCGTTGAGGACCGGACGCCACTCGCGCCCGCTCCCGTGCGGGCCGCGGTTTCACACATTGCCGGATGGAGCGCAGGTCCCCTCTCCCGTGCGGGAGAGGGATAGGGTGAGGGATCAGGTCTTTCCGGAGAGGGCGCATCCCTCACCCCAGCCCTCTCCCGCACGGGAGAGGGGGCCGGTCGCGGCCTGTACAAGCTGACGTGTGAACACCGTGGCCCTGACGGGGCAGGGGCCTGCATTCTCGTCGGTTCAGAAGAATCAATCCCCTCAATCGAGCTTGTCGAGCGCCTGCTTCAGGTCGGCGATCAGGTCGGCCTCGTTCTCGAGGCCGATCGACAGACGCACGGTCTCGGGTCCGACCTGCGCGGCGGCCTTCTCGCCCTCCGGCAATTGCCGGTGCGTGGTCGAGGACGGGTGGATCGCCAGCGATTTGATCTCGCCGATGTTGACGAGGTGCGAGATCAGTTCGAGCCCGGCGATGAACGCCAGGGCCGCCGGCTCGCCGCCCTTCAGCGCAAAGGTGAAGATCGAGCCCGGTCCCTGCGGGGTGTAGCGCCGGGCGAGGTCCTCTCCGGTCTGGCCCGGCAGTCCGGGATAGCTCACCCAGGCCACCGCCGGGTGGTCCTTCAGGAAGGCCGCGACCGCCCGCGCGTTGGCGCAGTGCCGCTCCATGCGCAGCGGCAGGGTCTCGATGCCCATCAGGGTCAGGAACGCGTTCATCGGCGACAGGCCGGGGCCGAGATCACGCAGGCCGAAGAACCGGCAGGCCGCCGCGAACGGCGTCTCCGGGAAGCTCTTGGTCAGGACGAGGCCGTCGTAGTCCGGCCAGGGCTCGGTGATCAGGTTGTAGCCGCTGGTCCGGGTCCAGTCGAAGGTGCCGGCATCGCAGATCATGCCGCCGATGGTCTGGCCCGAACCGCTCAGAAACTTCGAGGTCGAGTGCCAGACGATATCCGCACCGTGCTCGATCGGCCGGATCAGCGCCGGCGAGGCCAGGGTGTTGTCGACCACGAGGGGCAGGCCGTGGCGACGGGCCACCGCGGCGATCCCGTCGAGGTCCACCACCGAGGCGCACGGGTTCACGATCGACTCGCAGAAGATGGCCCGGCATTCCGGCGTGATCGCCGCCTCGAAGTCCTCCGGCCGCATGCCGCGGGCGAAGCGCGGCTTCAGGTCGTAGCGGCCGTCGAGGCGCCGCATCAGACCGAGGGAGCCGCCGAACAGGCGCGGCGAAGCCACGTAGGCGTCGCCGCTCTTCATCAGGGTCATCAGCACCAGCATCATCGCCGACTGCCCGGAGGAGACCGCGACGCCGGCCTTGGCACCCTCCAGGTCGGCGACCCGGCGCTCCAGGGCGGCCACCGTCGGGTTCGACCCCCGCGAATACGAGAACCCGGACCGGCGGCCCGCGAAGATGTCCGCCGCCTGCTCGGTGGAATCGAACACGAAGCCGTTGGTGAAGTAGATCGGCTGGACCCGCGCGCCGGTGGCGGGGTCGGGCGCCGCGCCGGCATGGATGGCCCGGGTCGCGAAGCGGTGCTGTCGGCTGGTATCCGTCATGGCTCTCGGTCGGCTGTACGGCGCCCGGATCGTCGACGCGCCCGAGCCGGAGGAGGCTTCACGCCGCGCGACGGATGAAGGCCTGCAGGGTTCGGACCAGGGTCGTGGGCTCGTAGGGCTTCGGGATGAAGCGGGCGCCCTCCGGCATGTCGTTGGGGCCGGGGGTGCCCATGCCGGATACGACGAGGACGGGGATGGTCGGCCAGCGATGCGCCACGAGGCGGGCCAGGGCGAACCCGTCCATCGAGCCCTGCGGCATGTCGACATCCGTCATCAGGACGCCGACATCGTCGCGGTTTTCCAGGACCTTCAGCGCCTTGTCGGCGTGGCTGGCCTCCAGCACGGTGAAGCCGGCATCCGCCAGGGTGTCGGACGCCTCCATGAGCAGGAGGCCGTCATCTTCCACCAGCAGCACCACGGGTTGGTCGGACAAGCTTTCAGTCATCAGACCTGCAAAGGTTCAGTCGCGACGTTCGAAGCCCGCGCCGTATTCCCCGGACCTGCCCCCGTCAAGGCGCGGGACCTGCGGCGTCAGGCGGCCTCCTCGCGCTTGCCCAGGCGCTTGTCGAGATAGGTGTCCACCGTCTGGGTCAGCTCGTCGACCTTGCCGTCGAAGAAGTGGTTGGCGCCCTCAACCATCTGGTGCTCGATGATGACGCCCTTCTGCACCTTCACCTTTTCGATCACCGGCATGACGTCCCGGGCCGGTGCGACGCGATCCTCGGAGCCGTGCACGAACAGGCCGGAGGAGGGGCAGGGGGCCAGGAAGGTGAAGTCGAAGCGGTTGGCCATCGCGGCGATCGAGATGAAGCCCTCGATCTCGGGACGCCGCATCAGCAGCTGCATGCCGATCCAGGCGCCGAACGACACGCCGGCGATCCAGCACGACTTCGCCTCCGGGTTGACCGACTGCACCCAGTCGAGGGCCGCGGCCGCGTCGGAGAGCTCGCCCGAGCCGTGGTCGAACGCGCCCTGGCTGCGGCCGACCCCGCGAAAATTGAAACGCAGGGCTGCGAAGCCGCGATTGGCGAAGGTGTAGAAAAGATTGTACACAATTTGATTGTTCATCGTACCCCCGAACTGGGGGTGCGGGTGCAGGACGATCGCAATCGGCGCGCCGCGCTTCTTGGGGGCCTGATAGCGGCCTTCCAGACGTCCGGCCGGGCCGGTGAAGATGACTTCAGGCATCGTTCAACTCTCGTTTCAGCGGTCGCCGGCCGCGCGATCTTGGGCAGTGAAGAGGCAGCCTTGACTCGCCGCACGCACACCATACAAACGCTCTTAGAACAGTTCTAGGCGATTAGAACTATTCTAATGTAGGTGAGCGGGCACGCGGTGCCAGTTCTCTGCACCAGCCATTCGGTTGGCGACATCTCATTTGTCGGCGCGCCTTAGCACGGCGAGCCGGTCCGCGGGCAAGGAATTGTCACGCGCCGCATGCAGGGGACCAGACGGAATCAGCATGACCCGGGCCCGCGCCTATCTCGATTACAACGCGACCGCCCCCGTCCGCCCCGCCGTGGCGGATGCGGTGGCGCGCGCGCTGATGCTGCCCGGCAACCCGTCCTCGATCCATCAGGAGGGCCGGGCTGCCCGCGCCGCGCTGGAAGCCGCGCGCGGCCAGGTGGCGGCCCTCGTGGGCGCCCGCCCGGCGCAGGTGGTGTTCACCAGCGGCGGGACGGAGGCCGCGAATGCGGTCCTGTCCGGCGCGCTCGGCCGGCGTGGCCAGCCAAAGCCGACGCGGCTACTCCATTCCGCCACCGAGCACCCCTGCGTCGCCGCAGGCCATCGCTTCCCCGCGGACGCGGTCGAGGAACTACCGGTCACACCGGACGGCGTGATCGATATCCGAGCCCTCGAAAGACGCCTCGGCGCGCTTGCGGACGAGAGCGTGCTGATCTCGATCCATGCGGCCAACAACGAGACCGGCGCGATCCAGCCCCTGTCCGATGTCGTCGCCCTGGCCCGCGCCCATGGCCGGGCTCTGGTCCACACGGATGCCGTGCAGGCGGTCGGCAAGGTCGCCCTCGACATGGCAGCCCTGGGGATCGACGCGCTCACGCTGTCGGGCCACAAATTCGCGGCCCCCAAGGGGGTCGGCGCGATGATCCTGGCCGACGATGTCGCCTTGGACGCCGCGTTCCTGCGTGGCGGCGGGCAGGAGCGGCGCCAGCGCTGCGGAACCGAGTGCCTGCCGGCGATCGTTGGTATGGGCGAGGCGGCCCGGATCGCGACCGAAGCCCTCGTGGCAGAGGGCGTTCGCCTCGCGGGCCTGCGCGATCGGCTCGAGGCTGGCATGCGCGTCCGAGCCCCCGAGGCCGTAGTGTTCGCGGCCGGTGCGCCGCGCCTGCCCAACACCCTGAGCTTCGCGATTCCGGGCCTCGACGCGCCCGCCGCCCTGATCGCCTTCGACCTCGCCGGCGTGGCGGTGTCGTCAGGCTCGGCCTGCTCGTCGGGCAAAGTCGCCCGTTCGGCGACGCTGTCGGCGATGGGCGTGGCGCCCGAGCTTGCCGGGGGCGCACTGCGCGTCAGCCTCGGCTGGAATACGGTGGACGAGGATGCGTCATGCTTTCTCGACGCCTTCGAACGGGTCTTGCAGCCCCTATATAAGCGGCGAGGGTACGCGGCCTGAAACAGCCGCGTCCCACGCTTTCCGAAAGACGCTTCCCGGTCCTTGAAACCGGGCTTGCCAGGAGATGCTAATGCCTGCCGTGCAGGAAACAATCGACCGGGTCCGCTCGATCGACCTCGACCAGTACAAGTACGGGTTCGAGACCACCATCGAGATGGAGAAGTCCGCCAAGGGCATCTCCGAGGACGTCGTGCGCTTCATCTCGGCCAAGAAGAACGAGCCGGCGTGGCTGCTGGAATGGCGCCTCGACGCCTATCGCCGCTGGCTCACCATGAAGGAGCCGGAGTGGGCGCGGGTCGCGTACGACAAGGTCGATTATAACGACATCTATTATTACGCCGCGCCGAAGCGCCCGGCGGCGATGTCGCTCGACGAGATCGATCCCGAGATCCTGAAGACCTACGAAAAGCTCGGCATCCCGCTGCGTGAGGTCGAGGTGCTGGAAGGCATCGCGCCGGAGCGCCGCGTCGCGGTCGACGCCGTGTTCGATTCGGTCTCGGTGGCCACGACCTTCAAGAAGGAACTCTCGAAGGCCGGCGTGATCTTCATGCCGATCTCCGAGGCCGTGCAGGAATATCCGGAGCTGGTGAAGAAGTACCTGGGCACGGTGGTGCCCTCGACCGACAACTTCTTCGCGACGCTGAATTCGGCGGTCTTCTCCGACGGCTCGTTCGTCTACATCCCGCCGGGCGTCCGCTGCCCGATGGAGCTGTCGACCTACTTCCGCATCAATGAGCGTGACACCGGCCAGTTCGAGCGTACGCTGATCATCGCCGACAAGGGCTCGTACGTCTCGTATCTCGAGGGCTGCACCGCCCCGAAGCGCGACGACAACCAGCTCCACGCCGCGGTGGTCGAACTGGTCGCCCTGGACGACGCCGAGATCAAGTATTCGACGGTCCAGAACTGGTACCCGGGCGACAACGACGGCAAGGGCGGCATCTACAACTTCGTCACCAAGCGCGGCGATTGCCGCGGCGACCGCTCCAAGATCTCCTGGACCCAGGTCGAGACCGGCTCGGCGATCACCTGGAAGTACCCGTCCTGCATCCTGCGCGGCGACGAATCCCGCGGCGAGTTCTACTCGATCGCGGTGTCGAACGGCATGCAGCAGGTCGATTCCGGCACCAAGATGATCCACCTCGGCAAGAACACCACCAGCCGGATCATCTCGAAGGGCATCTCCGCCGGGCGTTCGCAGAACACCTACCGGGGTCTGGTCTCGGCCCACAAGAAGGCCAAGAACGCTCGCAACTTCACCAATTGCGACTCGCTGCTGATCGGCGACCAGTGCGGGGCACACACCGTGCCCTACATCGAGTCGAAGAACGCGTCCGCGGTATTCGAGCACGAGGCGACCACCTCGAAGATCTCCGAGGACCAGAAGTTCTACTGCCTGCAGCGCGGGCTCTCCGAGGAGGAGGCGACCGCGCTCATCGTCAACGGCTTCGTCCGGGACGTGCTGCAGCAGTTGCCGATGGAGTTCGCCGTCGAGGCCCAAAAGCTGATCTCGATCAGCCTCGAAGGCTCCGTGGGCTAAGTCCCGACCGGCGTCGATACCCATGGCGATCGCGGCATCCCCGCGGTCGCCGACCGGATTGCGTGAAGGCTTTCATGCGCGGCATCCGGACCTGAAGGCCTTCGAAATGGCCGTCTCGGTGACGGCGATAAGGAACTGACGGCACGCGGTCGGTGCATGAACCCGGCTCGCCGTTCGATAGGACTTGAACTAACATGTTGGAAATCAAGAACCTCGTCGTGCAGATCGAGGACAACCGCATCTTGAACGGCCTCAACCTGACCGTGAACGACGGCGAGGTCGCGGCGATCATGGGTCCGAACGGTTCGGGCAAGTCGACCCTGTCCTACGTCATCGCCGGCAAGGAAGACTACGAGGTCCTCGACGGCGAGATCCTGCTCGACGGCCAGAACGTGCTGGAGATGGCCGCCGACGAGCGTGCCGCGGCCGGCGTCTTCCTGGCCTTCCAGTACCCGCTGGAGATCCCCGGCGTCGGCACCATGACCTTCCTCAAGGCTTGCCTCAACGCCCAGCGCCGCGCCCGCGGTGAGGGTGAGATCTCGACGCCGGACTTCATCCGCAAGGTCAACGCCGCCGCCGATAAGCTCGAGATCAACAAGGAGATGCTCAAGCGTGCCCTCAACGTCGGTTTCTCCGGCGGCGAGAAGAAGCGCATGGAGATCCTCCAGATGGCGCTGCTGGAGCCGAAGTTCTGCGTCCTCGACGAGACCGATTCGGGCCTCGACATCGACGCCCTGCGCATCGTCTCCGAGGGCGTCAACGCGCTTCGGGCCCAGGGCCGCTCGTTCCTGGTGATCACCCACTACCAGCGCCTGCTCAACCACATCGTGCCCGACACCGTGCACGTCATGTCGAAGGGCCTGATCGTGAAGACCGGCGGCAAGGAGCTGGCCCTCGAACTCGAGGCGTCGGGCTACGCCGAGTACCGCACGAACGAGGCCGCGTAAGTCCATGGCCGAGATCCAGAACCTGCGCACCAGCGCCGAGACCGGGCTGTCGAGCCTGTTCGAGGCCGCACGCAAGGGCTTCGCCTCGGAAGAGGCGATCGCCCGCGAGGAGGCGTTCCGCTTCTTCGAGGCCGCCGGACTGCCCAGCCGGCGGGTCGAGGCGTTCAAGTACACCGACCTGCGCGCCGTCATGAAGGAGGCCGTGCCGCCGGCCGAGGCGCCGTCTGCGGAGGCCGCCCAGGCGGCAGCCGCATCCGCGAAGGGCTTCGCCGGCATCGACGCGGCGCATTTGACCTTCGTCAACGGCCATCTCGTCCGTTCGCTGTCGGACCTCGACGGGCTGCCGTCCGGCCTCACAGTGACGCCGCTCAACGATGCGATGGGCAAGAGCGACACCCGCCTCCGGCTGCTCGCGCCGGTGGAGCAGGCACGCGAGAACCCGATCTACCAGCTCAACACCGCCTTCCTGGCCGACGGCGCGCTGATCTCGGTCGCTCCCGGCACCAAGATCGAACGCGCCCTGCACCTGCGCTTCTTCGGCAGCGGGTCCGAGGGTTTCTCCACGGCGACGCGGGTCCTGGTCGAGGTCGGCGACGGCGCGGAGATCACCGTGCTGGAGAGCCACGAGGGTCCGGACGGCCTGACCTACCAGCCGAACGATGCACTCGACGTGCGGGTCGGGAAGCAGGCCATCTTCCGTCATGCCCGGCTCAACCGGGAGGGCAACGCCGCCATCGCGCTCTCGACGATCAGCGTGCGCCTGGACGACGAGTCCCGGCTGGAGACGGTCAACCTGGTCACCGGCGCCGTCCTGTCGCGTCACCAGATCTACATGCACGTTGCCGGTGAGAACGTGAACGCCGTGGTCAACGGCGCGGCGATGCTGGGCGACGGGCAGCTGGCGGACTCGACCCTGCTGGCCGACCATGCGGCCGCGGGCGGCATCGGCCGCGAGATGTTCAAGACGGTGATCGACGGGAACGCCACCGGGGTGTTCCAGGGCAAGATCATCGTCCGGCAGGCCGCACAGCAGACCGACGGCAAGATGAAGTCGGATTGTCTGCTCCTCAACGACGAGGGGCAGATGATGAACAAGCCGGAGCTGGAGATCTTCGCCGACGACGTCGCCTGCGGCCATGGTGCCACCTGCGGCGCTCCGGACGAAGACCTGCTGTTCTACCTGATGGCCCGTGGCCTGCCGCGTGCGGTGGCCGAGAGCCTGCTGGTCCAGGCCTTCGTCGGCGAGGCGATCGAATCGGTCACGCATGAGGGCGCCCGCGCGGCGCTGATCGGCGAGATCGAGGCCTGGCTTGCGGCACGCGCTTGATCGTTCGGCCGATCCTCCTGCAGGATCGGCCGGCCTTCGCGAATCCCGAGCCCCGTTCGCGGGGTCATCGGGGTCGCGACGCTCTTTTCGGAGGCCTCCTTCGAGACCTTCGCTTCGCTTCGGCACCTCGGATCGAGGTGGCCCATGGGACGGACTTGAGGTCCCAGAAGGTCGCGACCATGAACGCACCCGTCCGCACCACCGGCTACGACGTCGAGGCTGTCCGCAAGGACTTCCCAATCCTGTCGCAGACAGTTTACGGCAAGCCGCTGGTCTATCTCGACAACGCGGCCTCGGCCCAGAAGCCCAGACAGGTGATCGACGCGATGGTCTCCTGCATGGAGACCGGCTACGCCAACGTTCACCGCGGCCTGCACTTCATGGCGAACGCCGCCACGGAAGGGTTCGAGGGCGCCCGGGAGACCACGCGCCAGTTCCTCAACGCCGCCTCCACCGACGAGATCATCTTCACCCGCAACGCCACCGAGGCCTACAACCTCGTGGCGTCGAGCATGGGCTGGGCCGGGCTGATCGGCGAGGGTGACGAGATCATCCTGTCGATCATGGAGCACCACTCCAACATCGTGCCCTGGCACTTCCTGCGCGAGCGGCGCGGGGCCGTGATCAAGTGGGCGCCGGTGGACGAGGACGGAAACTTCCTGGTCGATGAGTACGAAAAACTGTTCACGCCGCGCACCAAGATGGTGGCGATCACCCAGATGTCGAACGTGCTGGGCACAGTGACACCCGCGGAGGAAATCGTCCGCATCGCGCACGCGCACGGCGTTCCGGTTCTGCTCGACGGGGCGCAAAGCGCCGTCCACCAGCCGATCGACGTGCGGGCGCTGAATTGCGACTTCTTCATCTTCACCGGCCACAAGGTCTACGGTCCGACCGGCATCGGCGTGCTCTACGGCAAGAAGGAATGGCTGGAGCGCCTGCCCCCGTACCAGGGCGGCGGCGAGATGATCCGGACCGTCAGCCAGGATACGGTCACGTACAACGACCCGCCGCATCGCTTCGAGGCCGGAACCCCGGCCATCGTCGAGGCGGTCGGGCTCGGGGCGGCGCTGGAATACATGCTGGGCCTGGGCCGGGAGAACATCGCGGCGCACGAGGCGATGCTGACTCGTTACGCCCACGAGCGGCTCGGCGCCATGAACGCGCTGCGGATCATCGGCACCGCCAAGGGCAAGGGCGGCGTGGTCAGCTTCGAGATGAAGGGCGCCCACGCGCACGACATCGCGACAGTGATCGATCGACAGGGCGTCGCGGTGCGCGCCGGCACGCATTGCGCCATGCCGCTTCTCACGCGCTTCGGCGTCACCTCGACCTGCCGGGCCTCGTTCGGGCTTTACACCACGCCGGCCGAGATCGATGCCCTTGCCGAGGCGCTCGGCAAAGCCGAGATGATGTTCGCCTGATCGGCGCAGCGTCCCGAACAATATCGTGAGGACGATGCGCGTGCCGCGAGGAAACCGGGTCCGTCTGGACGGGCCCGGGGGAGAATGAAACGATGAGCACCGACGCCACAATCACCGGCGGCGCGAACGCCCCCGCGGTCGAAGCCGCATCGGCGATTCCGCCGGCCGAGCTGGACCGGCTGACCGACGACATCGTCGCCGCGCTGAAATCCGTCTACGATCCGGAGATCCCGGCGGACATCTACGAGCTCGGCCTGATCTACAAGGTCGATATCGGCGACGACCGGAAGGTCGCGATCGACATGACTCTGACCGCTCCCGGCTGTCCCGTAGCCGGCGAGATGCCGGGCTGGGTCGAGAACGCCGTCAGCGCTGTGCCGGGCATTCAATCGTGCGCCGTCACGATGGTGTTCGATCCGCCGTGGGATCAGAGCCGGATGTCGGACGAGGCCCGCGTCGCCCTGGACATGTGGTAGCGCCGCCCGGAACGGCCGATGCCCCCCGGATGCAGTCTATCGGGACGGCGCATGCTCCACATGCGCCGTCCCCCTGTGCGCCGAAGCCTTTCTATCGCGCGACTCGGCCACGAAATGAGCGACCTCGACGAATATTGCTATTGTTGACGGCGCCCGATGGGACGAAGAACGCGTCGATAGCGCTATAGGCCTGCACGCCGACGCTTGTGATGGAAGAAGCGCTCGACTGGTCGGCGAGCTACAATTCGGTCGCTACTGTCGAACGCATGCAGAAATGCCCGAACGGTCTATCAATCGATGGTGATTTTAAGATTTCGGTAACCACGATTGCCCACTTGGGATGGGTGGCCGCCCGTTCAGGCGGCTTCGCTAATCGCACAGGGTGGTGATGGATGGGTCCGGGTTACGTGGCCGCGGTGCTTCTCGAAGTGGCCGGGCTAAGCGGGATCGTGGTGGCCGCCTTTGTCATACGCACGGAGCGCAGGGCGCGGGTCGCCGAATTGCGCAGCTTCCTACTCTCCGGCCAGATCCCGGTGACAGGCCCCATTCCGGTCTCGCAGAGGCTGTGGTTTTCCCCTGGTCCCCGGGTCGTGAATGTCCCGGTCGCCCAGGGACGCGATGACGGGCGACCTCGGGAATCCGCGGCCCGGTCCGCCCTGGGCCGTGCCTTCGCGCGACACGGTTCGACGGAGATGGGCGGGATGGTGGCGGCCTCGATCAGCGCAGGATGACGTCCAGGCCGCTGCCGAGCAGCGTGACGGCGCTGAGGAGGAGCATGAACTTCAGGTCTTCGAAGCGAGTGCTCATGGTGGATCCGTCCTCTTGATGCGGTTCGTCGCCGTTCCGATGATGCATTATCGTCTGATTAACGACTGTTTCGCGAGTCGTTTCAGGAACTGTTAGGGATTGGTCTGCGCTTTCCATTTAGTAAGGTTGATAATCGGTTAATATCGATCCGGCCTGGTGAGTTCGTCTTAACGGGGCTTCGGCCGGCCGGCGGTGCGCCGCCGCACGATAGCGCGGCAACAGGAAGGGCGCCGGACCATGATGCAGCCATCGACCAGTCCCCTCCTGCGGGTGCGCGACTGGCTATTCCGGGACCGGCAGACCGGCGCCATCACGATTGCGCAATGGCCGAACCTGCCGCTCTGGCTGTTCCTCGCGCTGACGCTGGCGGCATGGCTGGCAAGCGGCGCCGAGCCCCTGGGGTCTTGGCTCGCCATCGGCGCCGATGTCGCCCTGGGCTGGTGGGCGGTCGATGAGCTCGTCCGCGGCGTCAACCCGTGGCGCAGGATGCTCGGCCTCGCGACGCTGGTCGGACTGGCCGCGCTCGTCTTGCTCCGGCACGGTGGATAGGCTCGTCGTAGGCGCGTCAGCAGCCGCACGCGAACCCGCGCCCCGGGATCGACAGCCGCACCTCAGCGGGAGCACGCCTCTACTGATCTTCGCGATCGGCGGTGCGTTTCGGCATGCAAGAGCGGCGACGGCGCGCAATTCAATCGACCGCGGTATTCAATCTCCGCAGCCGGTCGTTACCGGCCGGCTCAAAACCAATCCTGCGTCTCCGGTCCATGTGACTACCGAGAAGCGTAACGGTTGATTGCAGCGTCGCGAAAACTCATGAATGGTCGGGTCGAATTCCGTCCCGAGCGGCGTCGGCCTTTCGAGGTGCGCAGACCCCTGCTCGGCTGCCGTTTAAGCTGGACCGCACGATGACCACGCCAGGAGCCTTCGAATCCTCCGAAGCCGCAGAGCGGCTCGACGAGCGGGCTCAGCTCCTCCGATACATCGCCGATACCCTGGACCTTCCGGTATCGCTCTTTCGCCGCCGCACTTCGCAAGGCGATGAGGGCCCGACGGCGGCCGAGTGCGTCGCGATCCTGGCGACCTTCTCGCGCATCCGCGATCCGGAGGCCCGGCGACAATGCCTGGCGCTGGTCTCCCGCTGCGCCGACGCTCAGGAGTAGGGCCGGTCCCGCTGTGCGCTTGCGCACCTCGGCAGCGTGAGAACAGTACAGACCCCGTGCTATAGGGGCGGCCGCTTCCGCCAGAGGCCCACCGGATCGGCAGGCCGTGCGGAACGTCGCGACGGCGTCGGCAGACGGGCCCCGAGCCGAGCCGGCGGTCGCCGGCGCACGCTGCCCCGCATTCCTTTCAGGCCCCGATGCCGATCATCTCCATCTCGAAGCTGTCGAAAACCTATCAGTCCGGCTTCACCGCCTTGAGCGGTATCGACCTCGCCATCGAGCGGGGCGAGATCTTCGCGCTGCTGGGCCCGAACGGGGCCGGCAAGTCGACATTGATCAATATCGTCTGCGGCATCGTCACCGCGAGTTCCGGAACGGTGGTGGTCGACGGCCACGACATCGCCGTGGATTACCGCGCCGCGCGCCGGGCGATCGGGCTCGTCCCGCAGGAACTGACCACCGACGCCTTCGAGACGGTGCTGAACACCGTGAGCTTCTCCCGCGGCCTGTTCGGGCTGCAGCCCGATCCCGGCCATATCGAGCGGATCCTGCGGGCCCTGTCCCTCTGGGACAAGCGCGACAGCCGCCTGATGACCTTGTCGGGCGGGATGAAGCGCCGGGTTCTGATCGCGAAGGCCCTCTCGCACGAACCCCGGGTGCTGTTCCTCGACGAGCCGACGGCCGGGGTGGACGTGGAACTGCGCCAGGACATGTGGCGGCTCGTGCGCGACCTGCGCGAGCAGGGCGTCACCGTGATCCTGACCACCCACTACATCGAGGAGGCGGAGGAGATGGCCGACCGGATCGGCGTGATCCGACGGGGCCAGATCATCCTGGTCGAGGAGAAGGCCGCGCTGATGCACAAGCTCGGGCGCAAGCAGCTGACCCTCCAGCTCCAGACGCCGATCACCACGGTCCCGCCCGAGCTGGCAGAGTACGAGCTGGCGCTCGCCGGCGACGGCCGTGAACTTGTCTACACCTACGACACCCGCGCGGAGCGGACCGGGATCACCGGCCTGCTCACCGGTCTCGCCGCTGCCGGCATCCGGTTCAGCGACCTCCATACGGAGCAGAGTTCCCTGGAGGACATCTTCGTCGGCTTGGTGCGCGAGGGAGAGGCACGGATATGAGCGCGACCATGAGCATGAACTGGCCGGCGGTCCGCGCCATCTACCGCTTCGAGATGGGCCGCTTCTGGCGCACCGCCGGGCAGAGCATCCTGGCCCCGGTGATCTCGACGACCCTGTACTTCGTGGTGTTCGGGGCCGCGATCGGCTCGCGGGTCTCGGCGGTGGACGACGTGCCCTACGGGCTGTTCATCGTGCCCGGACTGATCATGCTCTCGCTGCTGACGCAGAGCATCTCGAACGCCTCGTTCGGCATCTACTTCCCGCGCTTCGCCGGCACGATCTACGAGATCCTTTCGGCCCCGATCTCGCCGCTGGAGGTGGTGCTGGGCTTCGTCGGCGCGGCGGCGTCCAAGTCGATCCTGATCGGCCTGATCATCCTGGCGACCTCGGCGATGTTCGTGCCGCTGCGGATCGACCATCCGGTCTGGATGATCGCCTTCCTGCTGCTCACCGCGGTGACGTTCAGCCTGTTCGGCTTCGTCATCGGGCTCTGGGCGGACGGCTTCGAGAAGCTGCAGCTGGTGCCGCTCCTCGTGGTGACGCCCCTGACGTTCCTGGGCGGCAGCTTCTACGCCATCGACATGCTGCCGCCGTTCTGGCACGCCGTGAGCCTCGTCAACCCGGTGGTCTACCTGATCAGCGCCTTCCGCTGGGCGTTCTTCGGCAAGGCCGATGTCAGCATCGCGATCAGCCTCGGGATGACGATGCTGTTCCTGGTGATCTGCCTCGGCCTCGTCACCTACATCTTTCGCACCGGCTACCGCCTGAAGAGCTGATTTCAGGGCTGCGCGGCGAGGAACGCCAACACGCCGTCCCGGTGCGGCTTGGCGCCCACGGCGGTGGAGTGGTCCTTGCCCTCGATCTCCAGAGCGCGTGCGTCTGGGATCAGGGCGGCCAGGGCCGGGCCGGAGCCCGCCACCGTATCGAGGGTGCCGACCGAGACCAGCACCGGCACCTCGATCTGGGAGAGTTCTGCCCGGCTCAGCGTCTGGCGCGAGCCGCGCATGCAGGCCGCGAGCGCGCGCAGGTCGCTCCGGGTCTGTTCGGCGAAGGTGCGGAACGCCGCGGCGGTCGGGTTCGGAGCGGGTGTGCCGGGGGGCGCCTCCAGCGCCTCGGAGATCCCGGACGGCAAGCCCTTGCCCTCGACGAGGTGCATGCCGAGCCCGCCGATCAACGCGGACCGGACCCGGTCGGCATGGTCGAGAGCGATGTGGGCGGTGATCCGTCCGCCCATCGAGTAGCCCATCACGTGCGCGCGCTCGAGGCCGAGATGGTCGAGCAGCCGTATCGCGTCGCCCGCCATGGCCTCGGAACTGTACTCCGCCGGGTCGTAGAGCTTCTGGCTCTCGCCGTGCCCGCGATTGTCCAGGGCGATCGCCCGATATCCGGCCTGCGTCAGCGCGCGCACCCACTGGGTGTTGACCCAGTTGACCGCGTGGTTGGAGGCGAAACCATGGATCAGCAGGATCGGCGTGCCGGCCCCCTCCGCCGGCGGGACGTCGATATAGGCGATCCGCACGCCGTCCGAATCGAAGGAATCCATGCCGTGCAACCCGTGCCG
The DNA here is from genome assembly GCF_008040085.1 of Methylobacterium sp. WL7. NCBI lineage: Bacteria > Pseudomonadati > Pseudomonadota > Alphaproteobacteria > Hyphomicrobiales > Methylobacteriaceae > Methylobacterium > Methylobacterium sp. WL7. The sequence continues at coordinate 53,232 of NZ_VRVG01000001.1, forward strand.
TCCAAGCTCGGCCTCCGCTTAGACCACAGGGCCGCGCGGGGGCAACGCGGATCGCTCCGCTTGCGGGGGCGGGCGCCGGCTGGCACACCGCCCCGGTTATGACCGATCCCAAGCCCTACGGCACCTACGAACCGGCCGGCCTCGTGGCGGCGATCACCCGCCGGACCAACCGGATCCCGGCCGAGTCCTGGTATGGGCGGCGCCTGGCGCTGTTCCTGCGCCGGATCGCGATCTCGCGGCTGGGCGGCAAGCCCCTCGACGTGACCCGCTACGGGGCCCGGATGCGGCTGCACCCCTACAACAACAACTGCGAGAAGAAGGTGCTGTTCACGCCGCAATTCTTCGATCCGCAGGAGCGTGCGCTGCTGCAGGAGCGCCTGCCGAAGGACTGCGTCTTCCTAGATATCGGCGCCAATATCGGCGCCTACGCCCTGTGCGTCGCGGCGTTCTCGGGGCCGGCCGCCCGGATCGTCGCGGTCGAGCCGCAGCCCGACGTGTTCGAGCGTCTCACCTACAACATCGCCCAGAACCCGTTCCACACCGTCAAGGCGGTCGCCTGCGCGGTGGCCGACAAGGCCGGCGAGCTGACCCTGTTCATCGACCCGCGCAACCGCGGCGAGTCGAGCCTGCGGATCGTCGGCACCAACGAGGGCGCCCGGATCACCGTGCCGGCGGTGCCGCTCCTCGACCTCCTGCGAGCCGAAGGCCTGACCCGCGTCGACGCCATCAAGCTCGACGTGGAAGGCGCAGAAGACCTGATCCTGGAGCCGTTCCTGCGCGAGGCGCCGGAGGCGCTGCTCCCCCGCATCCTGCTGATCGAGAACGGCACCGGCCAGTGGCAGATCGACCTGCCCACGCACTTGGAGAGATTCGGCTATCGCGAGATCTCGCGCTCTCGATTGAACCTGATGTTCGAGCGACAGGCGCCCGTCAGGGCGGCGTGATCACCGGGATCTCGTCGGTCAGGGCGACCCCCGCGGGGCTCACCGCGCAGCGGTAGGCATGCATTGCGACGCCGGCCGCGCGGGCGTCGCGGAACGCCCGGTCGAAGGCCGGGTCGATGTCCCGGGCGACGTCGAACGCCTCCGCGTGCATCTGCACCACGATGATCACCATCGCCCGGCCGCCATCCACGACCACCTGGGCCAGGTCGCGCATGTGCCGGGCGCTGCGGGCGGCGACGCAATCCGGGAATTCCACGAGGCCCGCCCGGCGCATCAGGTGGCAGTTCTTGACCTCCACGTGGCACGGCCCGCTGCCTGCGCCGCTCGCGAGGAAATCGACGCGGCTGGCCTTCGCGTAGCGGACCTCCGGACGGAAGACATCGTGCCCGGCGAGCGCCGCGATCCCGCCGGCGCGAAACGCCTCGGCCACCAGGGCGTTCGGGCGCAGGGTGTTGATGCCGACCCATTGCGGGCCGCCCGGCAGGTCGGCCTCCACCAACTCCCAGGTCAGCGGCAACTTACGCGCGGGATTGCTCGAGCGGGAGAGCAGGACCGGCCGACCCGGCTCGTTGAGGCCGAGCATCGCACCGGGATTGGGGCAGTGCGCGGTGACGAGGCCGTCCGCGGTTTCGATGTCGGCGAGGAAGCGCTTGTAGCGCTGCACCAGCAGACCGGGCGCGAGCGGCGCGGCGAACAGCATCGGGGGATATCTCCGGGTTCGTGTGGTCCGGGCCGGCGGCCGCGCTATCTGCAGAGCATCCACCGTCAAAGGTGTCACCGCTGCGGCGGCGAGACCGTTGCGCGCGGGATACCGTCGGCCGGACCGCGATCCGGCCTCGACCTGCTCCTCGCCGACAGAGTTCCATGGACCAGCCTTCCGATCCGATCACGGCCGCGATCCTCGTCATCGGCGACGAGATCCTATCGGGGCGTACCAAGGACAAGAACATCGGCACCATCGCCGATTTCCTCACCGCCGCCGGGATCGACCTGCGGGAGGTGCGGATCGTGCCCGACGAGGCCGCGATGATCGTGGAGGCGGTGAACGCCCTGCGGGCGCGCTACACTTACCTGTTCACCACCGGGGGGATCGGCCCGACCCACGACGACATCACAGCCGATTGCGTCGCCCAGGCGTTCGGGGTCGGCATAGACATCGACGAGCGGGCGCGGGCGATGCTGCTGGAGCGTCACAAGCCCGAGGACCTGAACGAGGCCCGCCTGCGCATGGCGCGGATCCCGTTCGGCGCCGACCTGATCCCCAACGCGGTGTCGAAGGCCCCGGGCTTCCGCATCGGCAACGTCCACGTCATGGCCGGGGTGCCGAGCATCATGCAGGCCATGCTCGATGCCGTCGCGCCGACCCTCAAGGGCGGTGCCGCGATGATCTCCGAGACCATCGAGGCCGTCGGGCTCCCCGAAGGCCAATACGCAGGCGAACTCGGCGAGATCGCCAGGGCCCGGCCGGCCGTGTCGATCGGCTCCTACCCGGCGCTGACGCCGGAGGGGTTCCGCAACCGGATCGTCGTGCGCAGCCGGGATGCGCAGGCCCTGGCGGAGGCGAAGGCGGTGGTCGAAGCGCTCGTGGCGCGGCTCACGACCTGACTCTCTCACGTTCGGTCGCGTGGCGTCAGGGAGCTGAACGGATGATCCAGGATCAGAGGGACCGGGCCGACAAGGAGGCGCGGCGGGACGAACTGCTGAAGGAGGTCTCCGAGATCGGCCGCCCGGATGCCTACGTGCTTCACGAGGTGATCCGGCTGGAGGGCGACGAGGAGTTGCGCCGCCACGGCATCGCCCTGTTCCTCTCCGCCTTCGCGGCGGGACTCAGCATCGCGCTGTCGCTGATCGTGCCGGGCGTACTCAAGAGCCACCTGCCCGAGGCCGACTGGGCCAAGATCGTCACCACGATGGGCTACGCCGTGGGCTTCCTGGTCGTCGTGCTGGGGCGCCAGCAGCTGTTCACCGAGAACACCATCACGCCGATCCTGCCGCTGCTGCACGACCGGACGGTGAAGACGGCGTTCCGGGTGGTGCGGCTCTGGCTGATCGTCCTGTGCGGCAATATCCTCGGGACGCTGGCCATCGCCGCGGTGCTCGCCAACGCTGGCGCGTTCGAGCCGCCGGTGCTCAAGGCCTTCGCGGAGATCAGCCACGACGCCATCGCGCACGGGTTCTGGTCCACCTTCGTGAAGGCGGTGTTCGCCGGCTGGATGATCGCCCTGATGGTCTGGTTCCTGCCCGCCACGGGCAGCGCGGCGCCGTTCGTGATCCTGCTGATGACCTGGCTGGTCTCGCTGTGCGGGCTCGCCCACATCGTCGCCGGCTCCGTGGAGGCGTTCTACCTGCTGATCACCGGCGCGGCCTCGCTCGAGGATTACGGGTACCGGTTCTTCCTGCCGACGCTGCTCGGCAACGTCATCGGCGGCGTCACCCTGGTGGCGGTGCTGAACTACGGCCAGGTCGCCCCGCAGGTGGAGGAGACCAAGGAGGTCGAGGGCGAGCGCCCCGACTGACCGGACGCGCGCACTCACGCCGAGCCGATATCCACTTGCGCGCGGAGGCTAATCGAGGCTCACCGGCGGGCTGATCAGGTGATCGAGGTCGTCGAGGATCCAGGTCATCGTCCCGCGCAGCGGGCCGTACAGGCCGATCTGGTGCTGCCGGTACAGCAGATCGTGCGTGAGCCGGGCCGAGAGGCCGTTCAGGCGGCCGCCCCCGAACGTGTAGCGCCCGAGGGTGCCCCACCCGTTGAAATCGGCCAGCGAGACGATGGCGCCCTTCTCGACATACTGGAACGGCGGCAGGTCCGCCGCGACCGTGTCGCCCCGGGCCAGCGCCCGACCGAGATGCAGCGCGAGGTGTTGAGCCTGCTGCCGCGCCGCCTGGGCCGTGGCCGGGACCGGTTTGCCGGTCTTGCTGTCAACGAGGCTGGCGCAGTCCCCGAGCACGACGATCGCCGGGTCCCGGGCCGTGCGCAAGTCGTCACCGACCGTGAGCTGGCCGGTCCGCGACCGCTCCAGCCCCTCGACGGTGCTGAGCACGTCCGGAGCCTTCACGCCGGCGGCCCAGACCTTCAACCCGGCCGAGATGCGGCTGCCATCCTTCAGGGTGAAGCCCGACGCGTCCGCGCCCGTCACCATGGCGCCGGTCCGCACCTCAACGGCGAGGTCGGACAAGGTGCGAGCGGTCGCCCGGGAGACCCGCTCCGGGAAAGCCGGCAGGAGGCGCGGACCGCTCTCGATGAGGGTCAGGCGCAGCCGGCGCGGCAGGTCGGGAGAGCCGTAATCCGAGGCCAGGTTGATGGCGTGCTTCAGCTCAGCGGCCAGTTCGACGCCGGTGGCGCCGCCGCCGACGATGGCGATCTCGAGCCGATCGGGACTGTCGAGCCGGGCCAGCAGGTGGCGCCGCAGGTGCCGGTGGAACGATTCAGCCTCGGTGAGGTCATCGATGGTCAAGCAGTGCTCGGCGACGCCCGGCGTTCCGAAGTCGTTGGCCCTGCTGCCGATGGCGAGGATCAGGAGATCGTAGTCGAGGTCGGCTTCCGGCCGTCCCTGCGCCGCCTCGACTGAGAGCCGCACCCGGCGGGCCGAACGGTCGATCCCGATGAGGGTCCCGGGTTGGAACCGGAAGCCGTTCCGGCGCGCCTGCGCGAAGAAGTCGACCTTCTGCCGATCGGGCCGGGCGGTGCCGGCGGCGAAGGTATGCAGCATCGGCTTCCAGACATGGGACAGGCTGCGATCGGCCAGCACGATTTCGGCTTTGCCACCGCGGCCGAGGCTGGTGGCCACCTCGATCCCTGCAACCCCACCACCGACGATCACGATCCGCGCCTTGTCCGCCATGCCGTCTCCCGGAATTCTCGTTCCCGGTGAACGCAGTGCCGGCAGCGATGTTCGCGACCCGCTGTCCGGACATACTGTGCCGTCCGCCGCCTCCGCGGGAATGGATCGGTCGACGGGAGAATGCGGGCGTAGACCCACCGAACACGCTGTCGCCGCCTGGCATCGGGACCGTTGCGCGGCGATCCGGAATAGCCCCACCGACGCCGATCCCCGATCGAAATGCGGCCCGGCGTCAGACGTCCCTCATCGCCGCCCGGGAGACGCCGTGTAACGCCTTGTTTACCATTTGATCATTGTTAATGACCAATGCTAAACGCCAGAAAAAGCGTTCAATAGCGGACAACCTGCCTAAAAGGGGCGGCCTGAATGGTTGATCTCACCGGCTATCGGCTGACGTTCGACGACGAGTTCAATAACCGCAGCATCTCCCGGACCGGTGTCGGAACGACCTACGCCGACACGCGTGCCGAGTGGCGGACGACCGATGACAGGTCCGATATCGGGTTCGGGCGTTCGTCCTTCGTCGATCCGTCCTCGGGCTACGATCCGTTCAGCGTCCAGAACGGGACGCTGTCGATCACGGCGGTGCCGGACCGGACCCCGTACGGCTATCCCGGAAGCTGGGAATCGGGGCTGATCACCACGCAGAGCAACTTCTCGCAGACCTACGGCTACTTCGAGATCCGGGCCGACTTCTCGAACGATTCGAACGCGTGGGATGCGTTCTGGCTGCTGCCGAACCAGCAGAGCCCGCAATCGAGCGCCACCAATGGTCACCAGGAACTGGACGTCGTCGAGCATTACGGCAACGACGACCGGAGCGTCTACAGCACGATCCACACGACCGATCCGCAGAACGGCATACCCTGGCAGACCAATCGGCAAGTCGTCACCGGTCTGAACAATCCGTCCGGCTATCACACCTACGGAATGAATTGGCAGGCGGACAAGATCAGCTTCTATGTCGACGGCCAGCTGACCGGATCGCAGATCACGCCGTCGGACCTGCACAGCCCGATGTACCTGATCGCCGACCTAGCGGTCCGGAGCGAAGGGACCGCCACGGGAAGCCCGATCACATCGACCATCGACTACATCCGGGTCTACTCCAACAGCACGAACGCGGTCGCGGTCCCACAGGGCCGGGTTTCGTCTCCGGATGGGTACGATCCTGGCCTCTACGGCTCCACCGCCGCCCGTTCGGGCTCCACGACAGGGGTCGGGTCGTCACCCATCAGGGGAGGGGCAGCCGCGTCGTCATCCCTCTCGGGTCCCGCAGCATCGTCGCCGACATCGGTCTCGGGTCTTCCAGCGTCGCCGCCGACATCCGGCGCGGCGACATCATCGCCCGCGACAGGTGCGGCCGCGGCGCCGGCCGGCGCGGAGGCCACGCCCGGATCGCCGCCATCAAACACTCCGGCGCCGTGCTACTGCACCGGCACCCGCATCCTCACAGAACACGGCGAGGTTGCAGTCGAGGATCTACGGGTCGGTCAGCAGGTCGTGACCGCCTCGGGGCAGCTGCGACCGATCCGATGGATCGGCACGCGCCGCTACTCCGGCGCCACCGCGCCGCGAGCGGACTGGCCTGTCCGGATCAAGGCCGGTGCCCTCGCAGACGGCGTACCCATCCGGGACCTCTGGGTCTCGCCGGACCATGCGCTCCATCTGCACGGCCTGCTCGTCGCCGCCGGTCATCTCGTCAACGGCCGGTCCATCACGCGCGGTGAGGCGGTGGCCGACCTGACCTACTGGCATATCGAACTCGACGCGCACGACATGCTGCTGGCCGAAGCCGCACCGGCCGAGAGTTTCTTCCCTGCAGCCGGCCTGCGCGCGCGTTTCGACGGCGGCACGGGCCGGCCGGGAATGCGCCCGGCGCCCGCGGCCTATGCCGAGCGCGTGGAGGACGGTCCGTTCCTGAAGGCGCTCGTCCGCCGTCTGATCCAGCGGGCCGGCCTGTCGGTGGATGAGCCGGGCTTCGGCGACATCCGCGGCAGCCTGGATGTGTGCGAGATCCGCAACGGCGACCTGCGCGTCGCCGGCTGGGCCCAGGATACCGCGCATCCGAGCGGACCGGTCTGCCTGGACGTCCTCGTGGACGGCGTCGTGGTCGCCATGATGCTCGCGGAGATCGACCGGCCCGATCTCGGCGCGGCCGGGATCGGCGGAGGGCGGCACGGGTTCGACCTGGGTCTGGACGTGCCGCTCGCGGTCGGCGTCTCCCATACCGTGTCGGTGCGCCGCTCGGCCGACGGAGCCGTGATCGGCGCCATGCGGCTCGACGCAACGGGTGAATGGAGCCGGGCGCAGGTCGCCTGACGCCGGAAAGCGACATCATGACGATGCGCGGTAGTATCGACGTGCTCAGCCATCGCCGCATCGTCGGCTGGGCGTGGGAGACGGATGCTCCGGACGTTCCGGTTGCGATCCTGGTGGCGGTCGAGCGGCGCGTCCTCGGTCGCTGCCGGGCCGACCTGTTCCGCGAGGACCTCGCCGTCGAAGGCATCGGCACGGGCCGATGCGGTTTCGCGCTGGACCTCCCGGTCGGGCTGCTCTCTCCGCGCCAGGATCACGCGATCAGCGTGCGGCGTGAGGGTGACGGCGCGCACCTGCCGGGCTCGCCCTACGTGCTCCCGGCGACGCTCCGGATCGTCCGCACGCCATGACGACCCCGCCACCCCGACGACAGGGCCGGGTGGCAGCCACGAAAGGGCACCCGGGGCATCCGAACGAAAAAAGCCGCCCGGAGGCGGCTTCTCGTCGGCGCGGGATGTCCGCCGGGATCAGGACCGCAGGCGGGTCCGGACCTCGCCGAGGCTGGAGCGGATCAGGCCCTGCGCCGCGTCGCCCTGCATGCGCTCGCGCAGGATCGTCTCGGAGACCTTCACGGCCGCATCGGCAGCGGCCGCCCGAACCTGGGCCTCGGCCTGGACCTCGGCCTGTGCGATCTTGGTCTCGGCGGCCTTGGTGCGCCGGGCCAGGAAGTCGTCCAGCTTGCGATGGCCTTCCTCGGCGGCGCGCTTGGCCTCCTCGCGGGCGCCGGCGATGATCGACTCGGCTTCCTTCTCGGCCTCGGCGCGGCGGCGCTTGTAGTCGGCCAGCACGGTCGCGGCCTCCTCGCGCAGGCGCTTGGCCTCGTCGAGCTCGTGACGGACGCGGGTCGCGCGACCGTCGAGGCCCTTGGTCATGGTCGCGAAGGCACCGGCCTTCCAGGCGATCCCCATGAAGATGACGAACGCGACGGCGACCCAGAATTCGGCTTCGAGCAGCATCGTGGGTTCCCGTTCAGTGTGCGGTGGCGTCGAGGGCGCGGTCGAGGGTCGCCGGATCGGGCGCCTGGCCCGTCAGGCGCTCCACGATCGCTGCCGCGGTCTCGCCGGCGATGCTGCGGACGTTGCCCATCGCAGCCTCGGTCCGCGTGCGGATCGTCGCCTCGGCGGACGAGAGCTTCGTGTTCAGGTCGGCTTCGAGCGCCTTGCGCTTGGCATCGGCCTCGGCGGCCAGCTCGTTCCGGGTGGTCTGGGCGATGTCGCGGGCCTTGCCCTGCGCATCGCGGAGCGCGGTCTCATAGGCCAGTCCGGCGGCATCGGCCTCGGACTTCATGGCCTGGGCCTGATCGAGATCGGTCCGCAGGCGCTCTGCGCGGGCGTGCAGGATCGCCTGGATCCGCGGCAGCGCGACCTTGTCCATCAGGTAGTAGAGGAGACCGAAGGCCAGCGCGAGCCAGATCAGCTGCGACAGGAACCCGGAGGTCTCGAAGGGCGGGAAGGCGCCGCTATGCGCTTCCGTGTGCTCGACATGGCCGGGCACGAGCTGCGTGTCGGCGCCCGGGGGCGGCGTGGTGAGGGGATTCGGCTGCGCCATGAGACCGCTACACTGACACCGTTCGCACAGGTCACCGCCGACGCGGTGACGGAAGAAGGCGGACGCCTCGTTCGCGAAGCGCCCACCCGTTGGTCGGGCGGTGAGAGCCCGGTGGAGGCCGCGGCGTCCGCGGCCTCCGAGCGCGTCGATCAGACGGCGAAGAGCAGCAGCAGCGCGATGAGCAGCGAGAAGATGCCCAGCGCCTCGGTCAGGGCGAAGCCCAGGAGCAGCGTGGCGCGCTGGCCGTCGGCCGCGGAGGGGTTGCGAAGGGCGCCGGCGAGGAACTGACCGAACAGGTTGCCGAGGCCGATGCCTGCACCCGCCATGCCAAGGCAGGCGAGGCCGGCGCCGATGTACTTCGCAGCGACGGGATCCATGATAACTCCTGAGGTCTCTTCAGATCGAAACGTGCGGTGACGTTCGCGGCGGGTGGAGCCGGCCAAGTCCGGAGGCCGGGGTGAAGCTGAGCGGCCGGGGCGTGCGCCTAGTGGCCGGGGTGGAGAGCGTCGTTGAGGTAGATCGCCGTCAGCGTCGCGAAGACGTAGGCCTGAAGCGCCGCAACGAGGAACTCGAGAGCGGTCAGCGCGATCGTCAGGAACAGCGGAAGCGGCGATAGCACGCTCCAGGCACCCGCGAGAAGAAGCTGGACCACGAAGAACGCGAAGATCTTCATCGCGATGTGGCCGGCGAGCACGTTCGCGAACAGACGCACCGACAGGCTGATCGGCCGCGAGATGAACGAGATGATCTCGATCGGCACCAAGATCGCAAGCAGCGGCTTCGGCACGCCCGACGGCACGAACAGGCCGAAGAAGTGGGTGCCGTGCTTCATGACGCCGAAGATCACCACGACCGAGATCACCAGGGCGGCGAGGCCGAAGGTGATGATCAGGTGGCTGGTCACCGCGAACGCGTACGGGATCATCCCGAACAGGTTCAGGATCAGCACGAACATGAACAGGGAGAAGACCAGCGGCATGAACCGCTTGCCGCCGTCGCCGGTCGCCTGGTGCACCGTGTCGGCGATGAACTCGTAGAAGATCTCGGCCAGCGACTGCATCCGCCCCGGCACCACCGAGCGCGACGCCGTCGCCACGATCGTGATCAGGGCGATCACGCCGACGGCGGCGAACATGTACAGGGCGGATTGCGTGAACGCGAGTTGCTGATGGCCGATATGGCCGAGCGATACGAGCGGCTTCAGCTCGAACTGATGGATCGGGTCGATCGTGACCGCCATTCCCGCTTCCGCCCCTCTTGATCCGGCGCATCGACAGCGTCGATCGCCTCAAACCCCTATCGACCGGCGCGCCTTATGGCTCTTGCCGATCGTCTCGTCCGGGACGCGCGCCGGCAAAACCAGACACCCGCATCACGTTGTAGATCCCCGCCACGAACCCCAGCATGAGGAGGACGATCAGGCCCCAGGGTTTCGTCCCGAAGACATGATCGACGATCCAGCCGAGTATGCCCCCCGCGATCACCCCCGCGACGAACTCCGTGGAGATCGTCATGGCCTGACCGAGCGAGGAGGGCCCGGTACCCCGAGGCCGCAAGGAAGGATCGGGAGCGGCCTGCGGACGCTTCCGTTCGATCTGCGTCTCGAGACGTCTGAGCCTCGCGGAGAGTTCGCTGTCCGTCGGCGTTCCCGCGGCCTCTTTCCCATCCCTGGAATCGTCGCCGCTCACGGCTGAAACTCACAGGGCGGGAGGATCTGAAACCGGCTGGACGCCCCCATCAAGCGGGCGCACCATAGTTTCGCCTATCTTGGGTGTCAAGGCGACGTCGATACATAGTAAGTCTTTGAACCGTATGCTGTTTTCAGGCTCTTGCCCAGGCTGGGCGGTGGTGCTTCGCGCATCGACCGCCGCGACGATCAGGCACCGATGATCGGCTTGATGACCTTCTCCATGCCGTCGATCGTCATCTCGCCGGTGTAGCGCTCGCCGTTGATGAAGAAGGTCGGGGTAGAGTCGACCTTCATGACGTCCAGCCCGCGCTGCTTCACGGCGTTGACCGCGCCGTAGACCTTCTGGTCCTTCAGGCAGGCCTCGAAGGTATCCTTGGTGTAGCCGGCCTGACGGAGCATCTGCTCCAGCGCGTCGACGGGCTTCTGGGTGAAGGCCCAGGCCGGCTGCTGGTCGAACAGCAGGTCGGTGATCGGGTAATACTTGGCCTCGCCCTGGCAGCGCGCCAGCATGAACGCGGCGGTGGCCAGCGGGTCGAGGGGGAATTCGCGCAGGGTGAAGCGCACCTTGCCGGTATCGATGTAGCGCTCCTTGAGCACCGGCCAGGTGGTGCGATGGAACGCGGCGCAGTGCGAGCAGGTCATCGAGGCGTATTCGATGATCGTGCACTTGGCGTCGGCCGGGCCGAGCCAGACGTCGCCGAGGGGGCCCGGCTGCATCAGGGCGGCCAGATCGGCGTTCTGCGCCCAGGCCGAGCGGGCCAGATAAGGCAGGGCCAAGCCGGCGCCGAGCGCGAGGCCGGTGAACTTGAGAGCGTCGCGTCGCGTGGTCATGGGCAGGCTCCGCCGGATCTGGTCGGTCTTCGCGTCTTTAATCTTGGCGTCCCGATGCGGGTACTCGGGCGCGGCTTTCCTGGCAAGATGACGCAATCGCCGCTGAAACCGGCGGGTCAGCGCTCGGGCCGCGTGGCCACCGCGGCGATCCCGAGGCGGTCCAGGGCGGCGCGCAACCCGTCATCCTCGATCGCGGCCACCGCGCGCTTCACCTCCACGGCCCGGGACGGGTCGATGCCGGTGCGCGGCGCCGGCCGGCCGCCGCGGCCGACCCGGTCCTGCTGCAGCACGAGGCGCGAGACGCAGGCCCAGCCGTAATGCGCGTTGATGCGCTGGATCACCACGGGCGCGAGATGCTGGAGCTCGATCGCGAAGACGCCCTCGACCCGGACCACGAGCGTGCCGGATTCCGGCGCGTCGGCCTCCTTGCGGCGGCGCTTGGGCCATTCGAGCTTCGAGGGCCGGCAATAGCGTGCCAGCCGCTCGCCCACAATCTCCGGCCAGGCCGCCAGGATATCGGTCGACGCGAAGCCCTGCGCCGCGAAGGCGGGCCCGATGCAGCTCTCGATCAGCTCGGCCAGCGGTTTGACGCGCGCCATGGTGCTCTGGGCCTCGCCCCCGGATGAATCGCATCACGGTAGCGCAGCTTCGTTTAAGAAGGGAGCACCGCCCCGGCGTCGGGCGGGCCTATGATCGCCCGGCCCCTCCGGGTATGCAGCCTGGCCCATGCCGACCTGTTCAGCCACGGATTCCGGGTCCGCTTCCGGACCACGCGCCGACGACCTGCTCGCCTGGTACGACCGGCACCGGCGGGTCCTGCCGTGGCGCGCGCTCGCCGGCGAGGTGCCCGATCCCTACCGGGTCTGGCTCTCCGAGGTGATGCTGCAGCAGACCACGATCGCGGCGGTGCGGCCGTATTTCGAGCGCTTCCTGACGCGCTTTCCGGATATCGACGCGCTGGCCGAAGCCCCCGAGGAGGTGGTGATGTCGGCCTGGGCCGGGCTCGGCTATTATTCCCGGGCCCGCAACCTCCACGCCTGCGCCAAGGCCGTCGCGGCGGCGGGCCGCTTCCCCGACACGGCCGAGGGCCTGCGCAAGCTCCCGGGCATCGGCGCCTACACGGCCGGAGCGATCGCCGCGATCGCGTTCGAGCGGGCGGAAGCCGCGGTCGACGGCAATGTCGAGCGGGTGCTGAGTCGCGTGTTCGCCGTGGAGGCGCCGCTGCCCGGCAGCCGCCCGGAGATCCGTCGGCTGACCCAGGCCCTGGTGCCGCACGACCGGCCGGGCGACTTCGCGCAGGCGCTCATGGATCTCGGCGCGACGATCTGCACGCCCAAGCGCCCCGCCTGCGCGCTCTGCCCGTGGATGCTGCCCTGCGAGGCCCGGGCACGCGGCACGCAGGACACGTTCCCGCGCAAGATCAAGGTCGCCAAGGGGGCGCTGCGCCGCGGCGCGGCCTTCGTGGCGATCCGCAGCGGCGACGAGGCGGTGCTGCTGCGGACGCGTCCGCCGGAGGGTCTGCTCGGCACCATGGCCGAGCCGCCCGGCAGCGCCTGGGAGCCGGATTACGACGTCGCCGCGGCCCTCCTGGACGCGCCGATCGACGCCCGTTGGAAGCGCCTGCCGGGCCTGGTGCGGCACGGATTCACGCATTTCCCGCTGGAGCTGACGGTGTTCTCGGCGCGGGTCGCGCTCTCGACCCCGACGCCGCCCGGCATGCGCTTCACCCCGCGCAGCGCGCTGGAGGACGAGCCGCTGCCCGGCCTGATGCGGAAGGTGCTGGCCCACGCCTTCGACCCGAAGCCGGAGCCCGAGAAGAAGCCGCGCGGCCGCTCGAAGAAGGAGCCACCGGCGATGCCGCTGCTCGCGGCCATGGAGGCGCCGATCTCGATGGCCGATCCGGAGCCGCGGCCGAGCGTGCGCGCGGTGCCCAAGCCGCGCCCAAAGCCGGCACCGGAGCCGCCGCCGGACATGGACGACTTTTTGGATGGCGAGCCTGAGGCAGTGCCGGTCCCGGTGCGCGCCCGGCCACCGACGCGTCGGCCGGGCGCGGCGCGGCGGCGTTGACCGGGTTCCCAAAGGGCTCAGCCCTTTGGTGGGGCTTGGGGCGAAGCCCCAAGGTGTTCGCAGGGCTCTGCCCTGCACCCGCCAAAGGGCTCCGCCCTTTGGGATCCCAGGACCGATACGGGGAGGGCTCAGCCGTTCGCCATCGCCTGCCGCAGGCCGGCCCGGTAGCTGTCGATCACCAACGGCTTGCCCGAACGCTCGACGTGCCAGAAGGTCCAGCCGTTGCAGGCCGGAAGACCCTGGACCAGGGCGCCGATCTTGTGGATCGAGCCGATGACCAGGCCGTTGTCGAGCTGGCCGTCCGGACGCACCGTGGCGCGGAAGCGGCGCCGCTCGTCGGTGACGATCTCGCCCGGGCGGATATGCCCAGCCTCGATCACCGAGAGGAACGGCACCCGCGGCTCGGCGCGCTTGGTCGGCGCCACCATGAGGGCCGCCTTCGACAGCGGCTGGACGGCGGCGATCCGCTCCATCGCGGCCTTCGCGTAGGTGGCCTCGCGCTCGATGCCGATGAAGCGGCGGCCGAGGCGCTTGGCGACAGCACCGGTGGTGCCGGTGCCGAAGAACGGGTCGAGCACCACGTCGCCGGGATTGGTCGCCGCCATCAGGGTGCGGGCGAGCAGGGCCTCGGGCTTCTGGGTCGGATGGACCTTGTGGCCCTCCGCATCCTTCAGCCGCTCCTCGCCTGTGCACAGCGGAATGAACCAGTCCGAGCGCATCTGGAGGTCTTCGTTGCCCCCCTTCAGCGCGTCGTAATGAAAGGTGTAGCCCTTCGAATCCGCAGAGCGCGAGGCCCAGATCAGGGTCTCGTGGGCATTGGTGAAGCGCTTGCCGCGGAAGTTCGGCATCGGGTTGGCCTTGCGCCACACGATGTCGTTCAGGATCCAGTAACCGAGATCCTGCAACGCGCTCCCGACCCGGAAGATGTTGTGGTACGACCCGATCACCCAGAGGGTCGCGTTCGGCTTCATCACCCGGCGACAGGCGGCGAGCCATTCGCGGGTGAAGCTGTCGTAGGCCTCGAAGGTCGCGAACTTGTCCCAGTCGTCGTCGACCGCGTCGACACGGCTCTGGTCCGGACGCAGCAGGCCGGCGTCGCCGAGCTGCAGGTTGTAGGGTGGGTCGGCGAACACGCAGTCGACGCTCGAAGCCGGCAGCGCGTTCATGGCCGAGATGCAATCCCCGACCAGAACTTGGTCAAGGGGAAGGGAACGCTGGGCGGGTACGAGACCCATCCGTGGCGCCGATGCGGGCCGCCCGGCACGCGAGACCTGTTTCCGGGCGACGGCATCGGCAGCCACGGTACGCGGGGAAGCCATGGCAAACACCGGTTACGCGACTGACCGGCAGACCATGCGTCGGACACGGTAAAGGCCGGGTTTTCGAATTCGCCGGCCGCGCGTCCCGTTCTGGGGCTGCACTTTTTGCCTACCGCCCAGGCCGCCAGTCTTTCCGCAGAAAAAGCCACCCCTCGACGCGCGCCTAGAGGCGCGACGTCAGTTGCCGTAGCTCGGCTTTGCTGACGGAGTGCCGGCACCGAACCGCCCATTCTTATGGCAGCGCTCCGAACGACAATTGTCGGGTCCGGACGGCATCCGCGTCCAGCTGAGCGGGATACAGGGTCACACCCCACGCAGGGCTTAGGAATTATAGCTGATCGTGGGACCGATGTGGCATCTCTTGCCAGCACTTGCCGATGACCGCGAACGACTGTCGTGTCTGCAAATCGAAGACATCCGGGAAATATTGAGATACAAAACGGGATGTAATCTGCATGACCAGCTCAAAACTGGCTAAAATGTGACCCGCAGCATGCCCGAAAGGCTGCCTTATTCCGGTCGATTTCTGAAACGACTTGCGCCGCCCCGGAAACAACAAGGGAATACGGGAAGAATGACATCTGGATTCGGTAAGTTCGTGGCCACCGTTGGAATGCTGTCTGCCATCGTCGGAACGACCCTCCCGGCTGCCGCCCAGAGCGGCGGGGCCTCCTGGTACGGGAGCGGCCATCGCACCGCGAACGGTGAGCGTTTCAACCCCAACGGACTGACCGCTGCCCATCGCAGCCTGCCGTTCGGAACCCGGGTCCGCGTGGAGAACCGCAGGACCGGCCGCTCGGTGGTGGTGCGCATCAACGACCGCGGCCCATTCGTGCGCGGCCGGATCATCGATCTCTCGCGGGGCTCGGCGCGTGCCCTCGGCATGGGCGGCACGAGCTACGTCTCGCTTCAAGTCCTGAACTGAAGACCTGGCGTTGACGGCTTGCAGGACGAGCCTGTCCTGAAGCCCTGCGGCCTCCCGACGTTGTCTGCGGCATCGGGAGGCCCCATGTGCTGCGAAAGCAGTCCGGACCCAGCCGCCCCATGCCCAAACCCCTGATCGTCGACATCCCGCACGACCTCGGCCGCGACGAGGCCAAGCGGCGCCTCGAGCACGGCACCGACCAGGCGCGGGCCTTCCTGGCCAAGAGCGGCGTCAGCGTGGACCAGCTCGCCTGGACGGGCGACCGCCTCGATTTCGGGGTCTCGGCGATGACCCAGAAGATCGGCGGCACCATCGATGTCGGCCCCGAGAGCGTGCGCCTCGAGGTGAAGCTGCCGTTCCTGCTCGCCCTGTTCGCCGAGAAGATTCAGAAGGTGGCGAGCAAGGAGGGCAATCTCCTCCTCACCAAGAAGTAGCACGCCGGAACCGGAGCGGCAGGCCCTCGTTGCCGCCCGAACGGTGCAGCCCAGCACCGCGGGCCATCTGGAGGACAGCCGTGCCAGACTTCACCCTCGCCGATCCCGGCCAAGTGCCCGAGGTTCCGCCGCAGCCCACGCCGGTGCCGGACGCTCCCTACGAGCCGCCGCAGGCCCCGACGCAGCCGCCCGGTCCCGAGATCCCCGGGAACACCCCGGCCGAGGCGCCCGGCATTCAGCCGCCGGAGATCCCGGTGAACGATCCCGGCCCGCCGGAGATCAGCCCGCCCACCGGGCCGGCCAACCCGATCGCCTGAGCGCGTGTGCCGCCCCGCCCCGCGGGGCGGCACCGTTTGAACCGGAAGCCCGGCGCTGCCATAAGCCCGGCATGGCCGCTCCCCCGCTTCTGACCCTCCAAGATATCGCGCTGACCTTCGGCGGTACTCCGCTGATCAACCGCGCCGACCTCACCATCTCGCCCGGCGAGCGGACCTGCCTGGTCGGGCGGAACGGCTCGGGCAAGTCGACGCTGATGAAGATCGCCGCCGGCCTGGTCGAGCCGGACAAGGGGCGGTTGTTCCTGCAGCCCGGGACCACGATCCGCTACCTGGCGCAGGAGCCGGATTTCTCGGGGTTCTCCACCACCCTCGATTTCGTCGAGGCCGGATTGCCGCCGAACGAATCCACGTATCGGGCCAAGTACTTGCTGGAAAGCCTCGGCATGACCGGGGCGGAGGATCCGGGCAAGCTCTCGGGCGGCGAGGGACGGCGCGCGGCGCTGGCCCAAGCGCTGGCGCCGGAGCCCGACGTGCTGCTGCTCGACGAGCCGACCAACCACCTCGACCTTCCGGCGATCGAGTGGCTCGAAGCGGAGCTGCGCGGAACCCGCGCCGCCATGGTCCTGATCAGCCACGACCGGCGGTTTCTCTCCGCGTTATCGCGCGCCACGATCTGGCTGGACCGCGGGGAAACACGGAGGATCGAGCAGGGATTCTCGAATTTCGAGGCCTGGCGCGACGCGTTCTTCGAAGAGGAGGAGCGCGACCAGCACAAGCTCGACCGCAAGATCGTCGCCGAGGAGCATTGGCTGCGCTACGGCGTCACCGCGCGGCGCAAGCGAAACGTCCGCCGCCTCGGCAACCTGCACGAGCTTCGCCAGAATCGCCGCGAGGTCCGCCGCCCGGTGGGCAGCGTCAGCATGCAGGCCTCGGAGGCCGAATCTTCCGGCAGCCTCGTGGTGGAAGCCCGGGACATCGCCAAGGCCTACGGCGAGCGGACCATCGTGGACGGGTTGTCGCTGCGCGTGATGCGGGGCGACCGGCTCGGCATCGTCGGGGCCAACGGCGCCGGCAAGTCGACGCTGATCAACCTTCTGATGGGCCGGCTCGCCCCCGATTCGGGGCAGATCGTGCTGGGCACCAACCTGATGCCGGTGGTGCTCGATCAGGCGCGGGCGACGCTGGAGCCCGGGATGACCGTCACCGAGGTGCTCACCGGCGGCCGCGGCGACAGCGTCACGGTGAACGGCCAGAGCCGCCACGTCATCGGCTACCTCAAGGACTTCCTGTTCACCCCCGAGCAGGCCCGGACCCCGGTCTCGGTGCTGTCCGGCGGCGAGCGCAACCGGCTGTTGATCGCCCGCGCGCTGGCGCAACCGGCCA
Organism: Methylobacterium sp. WL7; assembly: GCF_008040085.1. Classification (NCBI taxonomy): domain Bacteria; kingdom Pseudomonadati; phylum Pseudomonadota; class Alphaproteobacteria; order Hyphomicrobiales; family Methylobacteriaceae; genus Methylobacterium; species Methylobacterium sp. WL7. The sequence goes on from NZ_VRVG01000001.1 coordinate 70,815, forward strand.
ACCTGCTGGTGCTGGACGAGCCGACCAACGACCTCGATCTGGAAACCCTGGACCTGCTCCAGGAGATGCTCGGCGACTACCAGGGCACGCTGATTCTGGTCAGCCACGACCGCGACTTCCTCGACCGGGTCGCCAGCAGCGTGCTGGTCTCGGAAGGGGCGGGCCGCTGGATGGAATATGCCGGCGGCTACAGCGACATGCTGGTCCAGCGCGGGCAGGGGGTCGAGGCCCGCACGGTCACGGCCAAGAAGGGGTCGCGCGAGCGCCAATCCACCGCGCCGGCCCCGCAGGCCTCCGCCAAGCCGAAGCTCGGCTTCAAGGATCAGCACGAGTTGAAGACGCTCCCGGCCCGCATCGCGAAGCTGGAAGCGGCGATCGGCCAGCTCAAGACGGTCCTGGACGATGCCAACCTCTACGCCCGCGACCCGGCCCGGTTCGACAAGGCCACCGCCATGCTGGCCCAGGCCGAGACCGAGCTGTCGCAGGCGGAGGACCGGTGGCTGGAACTGGAGATGCTGCAGGCGGGGTGAGGCCCACACTTAACACCATCAAGGAATTATATCCTAATGATCGGTGCCTGCAGAGCGTATGCTGGCACGCGTCGATCAGGAACCGACCGGGACGGATGATCGCATGACCGCCTACCAGATCCTCGAACAGCGTTTCTCCCGCCTGGCGGCCCTGGAAGGGGCGGCCGGTATCCTCGGTTGGGATGCGCAGACGCTGATGCCCGACGGGGCGGCCGAGGCGCGGGGAGACCAGCTGGCCATCCTGCGCGGGCTGGCGCACGAGATCCTGACGGCGCCCGAGACGCGGGGAGAGATCGACGCGGCCGAGGCGGCGGGCGGGCTCGATCCGTGGCCGGCCGCCAACCTGCGGGAGATGCGGCGGACCCAGGCTCACGGCGCCGCCGTGCCCCGGGATCTGGTCGAGGCCAGCTCGCGGGCGGTGTCCCGGTCGGAGATGGTCTGGCGCGAGGCGCGGCGCGACGCCGACTTCGCCCGGCTGGCGCCCTACCTCGCCGAGGTCTTGCGGCTCCAGCGCGAGATCGGGCAGGCCAAGGGCGCGGCGCTCGGGCTCGATCCCTACGACGCGCTGCTCGACAGCTACGATCCCGGCATGCGCCGGGCGGTGATCGACCCGCTGTTTTCCGATCTCACGAGCTGGCTGCCGGACCTGATCGCCCGCGCCCGGGAGATCCAGGATTCCCGCCCGGCGCCGCTGCCCCTGGAAGGCCCGTTCGACGTGGGCACGCAGCGCGCCCTCGGCCTCAAGCTGATGAGCGCGCTCGGCTTCGACTTCACCCGCGGCCGGCTCGACATCAGCCTGCACCCGTTCTGCGGGGGGGCCACCGACGACGTGCGCATCACCACGCGCTACGACGAGGCCGATTTCGGCCGCGCCCTGATGGGCGTGCTGCACGAGACCGGCCACGCCCTCTACGAGCAGGGCCGCCCCGCAGCGTGGCGGCACCAGCCGGTGGGGGCTGCCCGGGGCATGAGCCTGCACGAGAGCCAGTCGCTCATCGTCGAGATGCAGGCCTGCCGCAGCCGGGCGTTCTTCACCTACCTGGCACCGCTGCTGCGGGAGGCGTTCGGCCGCTCCGGGCCGGAATGGTCGCCGGAGAACCTGCACGCGCTGAACACCCGGGTCCGGCCGGGCTTCATCCGGGTCGACGCCGACGAGGCGACCTACCCGGCTCATATCCTGCTGCGCTACCGGCTGGAGACTGCGATGATCGCGGGCGACCTCGCGGTGGCCGACTTGCCGGGCGCCTTCAACGACGGCCTGCGCGACCTCCTCGGCCTCACGGTTCCCGACGACCGCCTCGGCTGCCTGCAGGACATCCACTGGCCGAGCGGGGCGTTCGGCTACTTCCCGACCTACACGCTCGGCGCGCTCGCCGCGGCCCAGCTGTTCCGGGCGGCCCGCACGGCGGAGCCCGCCCTGCCGGGCTGCCTTGCCGAGGGCGACTTCGCACCGCTGCGCACTTGGCTGCGGGCCAACGTGCACGAAGTGGGCAGCCTCCTCGGAACGGATGATCTGCTGGTGCGGGCGACGGGGGCGCCGCTCGGGACGGCGGCGTTCCGGGCGCATCTGGAGGCACGGTATCTGCGGGGCTGAACTCTCCACCGCGGCAAGGGCCTGAACCCAACGAGCACCTTCTCCGCGAGGACAGCGCGCCTTCCTTAGGCGGACCGGGGCATTCAAGGGACGAAACGCCCCTGCTGCAGCAATTGAGGGTTCAAAAACCGCACGATCCCCCGCCTCGCCATCCCGGGGCCACGCAGGGGAGCCCGGGAACCATAACCGCCGACCCTTGAAGGACTTGCGCGGTCGGCGGCTCTGGATTTCGGGATCGCCTACGGCGCCCCGGCATGACGGAGAGATTTACTCCCCGCCGTTGTGGCGGCCGTCGCCAAGGGAGTTGCCGGACGGCCGCGCTCTTCGGTCAAAACCGCCCCCTACAGCTCCAAAACGTCCACCGCGTCCCCCAGCCGGTCCCGGGCGATCTCGGCGACGTGACGGTGGTGGGTGAACAGGATCGGCTGGACGCTGGCGCCGATCTCGGCCAGCGCGTCGAGGCCGTATCCGGTCCGGGCCTCGTCGAATGTCGAGAACAGATCGTCGCCGATGAAGGGGGCCGGCTCGGCGCGCCCGGCGTAATCCTCCAGGTAGGCGAGGCGCAGGGCGAGGTAGAGCTGGTCGCGGGTACCCTCGCTCATGCCCTCGATCCCGACCAACCCGCCGCCCGCGCGCTGTCCGGCGAGCTTCGGGGTGTCGGCCTCGTCGTAGGTCTGGGCCAGCCCCGCGAAGCCGCCGCCGGTGAGGGCGCGGAACAGGGCTCCGGCCCGGGCGACGAGCGGATCCTGCTGGCCGGCCCGGTGCCGGGCCACCGCCTGGCCGAGCATCAGGCCGGCGAGCCGCAGCACCGCCCAGGAGCGGGACGCCGCCTGCAGATCCGCCTCGGCGGCCTTGCGCTCGGCGGCGGCCAGTTCGGCGCCGCTGCCGCCTTCCAGCTCCGCCCGGCGCCGCTCGGCGCGGTCGCGGTCGGCGTAGACGACCTGGCCGCGCTCCGCCTGCTCTTCGGCCTCCATGGCGAGGCGGGCGAGTTCCGCCTCGACCGCTTCCGGGGGCAGGGCGTCGAGGCCGGCGCGGATCTCGGCTTCCGGCAGGCCGTCGGCGGCGCCCGCGAGGCTGCCACGCAGGCGCAGGCGCTCGGCCCGGAGCGCCTCCCGGGTGTTCAGCCGCCCGAACACCGCCTCGATCCCCGCGATGGGCGCCTCGGCGAGGTCCGGCATGGTCTGCGCGATCTGCCGGGTCAGCGCGGCCCGGGCGGCGGCGTGCAGCCCGGCGGCGGCGCGTGCCGCCCCCTCCGCATCCGCCAGGCGCCGGTCCAGTTCGGCGCGGCGGGCCGCCCGGGCCTGCGCAGCGACCAAGCGGTCATGCAGCGTGCGGACGGCCCCTGTCGGCGGCGTGCCGGCGAGGTCGGGGGCCAACGCTTCGACCAGGGACGCGGCCGTGACCCGGAACGCCTCCCGGTCGCGCCGCAGGCCCGCCGCCCGGCGCTGCAGGTCGGCGCGGGCCGTGAGGCGGTCGGGCACCGCGCGCCACGCCTCCAAGGCGCTCTCGGCCTCCTCGGGACGGGCGCTCGCAGCGAGGCCGAGGGGGCGCAGAGCCTCCGCCCATTCGGCCTGCCAGGCGGCCCGGCGGCCCTCGGTCTCGGAAAGGGCCACGTCCAGCCTGTCGGCGGCCGCCGCGGCCGCGCGGAGCAGGCCGCCGGTCTGGAGGTTGGCCTCCCACCGGCTTGCCAGGGTGGCAACCCGCGTCTCCAGCCGCTCCAGCGCCTGCCCGACATCGAGATCGGGGGCGGGATCGAGGCCGGCCCGGGTAAACAGGGCGGCGAGCGGCGCCCGGGCGGCCTCGATCCGGGCCGACAGCCGGTCCCGCTCGATCCGCTGCTCGGCCAGGCGCTGCTCGGCCTCGATCAGGTTTTCGGTCTCGGTGAGCCAGGCCGCCATCTCGGCCGGCGGGCCGGGGACGAGACCGGCGGGCCGCCACGCTTCGTGCCAGGCGGCCTCGCCCTCGGCGATCTCATGGGCGATCGCGGCGAGCACCCGATCCGCCGCCGCGCAGGCGGCGTCCTCGGCGGCGAGGCGGTCGAGGTCGGCGGCGTGGGCCGCGACCCGGGCGGCGTCGGCGGCGCGCGCGTCGGCCAGGCGGTCCGCCTCGAACAGGGCGCGCTCGTAGGTCGCGATCGCGCCGGGCTCGGCACTGCGCCCGGCCGCGAGGGCGTCGCGCAGGGGCGCGAAGCCGGTATCGCGGGCCGTCCGGGCGGCGTCGAGCCGCTCTTGGGTGGCGATCGGCCGGCCGGCCTCGCGCTCGCGCAGGCGGTCACGGGTGGAGGTAGCTTGGCTGTGCGCCGCGTCCCGGCGGTCGGCGGCGCGTTCGTGCTCGCGCCTTTTGCCGTCGAGCAGGGCGCGATAGCGTGCCACCGTGTCGGCGGCCGGCAGGGGCAGGCGGACCAGGGCGGCGGTGTCGGCCACCGGCGGCGACAGCCGGCCGGCCTGGTTGCGCAGGAGCGCCGTCTCCCGACGGATCGCGGTGTCCAGCGCCTCGTGGGCGGCGATGCGCTCGTGCAGCTTCGCGAGCGGCTTCAGGTCCTCGCGCAGCGGCGTCGGATCGTGGGTGGCACCGGCCGCCTCGACCTCCCCGGCCAGCCGGTCGCGCTCGGCCCGGGCGGCGGCGCCGTCGCGGGCGATCTGCTCCTCGGCGGCAGCCAGGGTCCGGCCGTCGCGGATCAGGCGCTCGACCCGGGCGCGGGCGGCGTCGGTGGGCTGTCCGGCCTCCAGGGCAGCGAGGTCCGGGACGCCGATCCGGGCGCGCAGGCGCTCCAGGTCGAGCCCGACCTTGTGGGCGTCGCCCTCGATCCGGGGCAGGTCGGTGCCGCCCTTCTCGAACTCCTTGGTGCCGCTGAACGCCGCCAGGATGTCTTCGGCGTGCAGGATCAGCTCGGGCTCCACGGGCACGGAATCGGCCTCGCCGCGCGCCCGGGTGAGGGCGGCGTCGGTCCGGGCCGCCTCGGCCTCGGCCGTGCGGCAGCCTTCGAGGGCGGCGCCCAGGCGCTCGATCCAGGCGATATCCGCCTCGGCCAGGTCGGAATCGGCGGCGATCCGGTGGTCCAACACGTCGATCTCGGCGACGATCGGCCGGGCGCGCTTCAGGCGCTCCAGCCGGGCGCGCTCGGTGGCGATGCGCTGCGTCCCGGCCCGGAGCGCGTCGAGCTTCTCTGCGGCGGCGGCGATCTCGTCGTTGAGCGCGCGCCAGTCCCCGGACCGCAGGCCCTTCTCGCGGATCGCCTTGCGGGCGGTCTCGTGCCGCTCCAGGGCCTGGTAGAAGGTCCGGTGCTTGGCCTGCCGGGGCGCGAAGATGCCCTCGGCCTCGGCGTCCAGGGCGGATTGGAGCTCGGTGAGGCCGCGCAGGCCGGAACCGGCCGCGAACAGGCTGGCGCCGACCTCGCCCTCGACATCGACCATCTCGCGCCCGCCCGCCCGCAGGCTGCCGGCATCCAGCCCGAACGCGCGGCAGAACACGGTGCGGGAGATGCCGCCGAGGAACGGCGCCAGGGAATCGTCGGGCAGGGGCGCCTCGTCGGCGTCGATCAGGGTCCGGGTGTTGCCCTTGCGGCGGCGGAACGCCAGGCAGCGCCCGTCCGCTGCCTCGACCTTGGCGCCGAGCCGCAGCAGGGGCATGTCGTGCAGGAAGGCGTACCGGGTGGTCTTCTCGAAGCCGAACAGGAGGTCGGTCACCGCCGCCAGCGCCGTGCTCTTGCCGGCCTCGTTGGCGCCCAGCACCACGTGCAGGCGGGCGTCGGGCCGGAAGGTCACGGTCCGGTCGGTGAAGGCGCCGTAGCGCTCCAGGGCGAGGCGGATCAGCCGCATGATGCGCCCTCAGCAGTGCCGGCCGCCGAGGCGGCCCAGGATCAGCGCCTCGGCCTCGGCGCAGAGCGCGTCGAACTCGGCCTCCAGGTCGGCCTCGGCCGCCGCGGTGGCGGGCATCCGGGCGCCGATCTCGGCAAGCGCCGCCTTGGCGCGGATGCGGAAATCCGGGTCGCGGTCGAGGTCGGCCAGAAGTGCCGCCGGGTCGATCGCCGCCCCGGAGGCGTCCACGGTCGCGCGGGGCCGGCGGGTCTCGATCTTCAGGCGCTCCAGCCAGATGTCCTCGTGCAGCCGGTGGGCGGCGGCCTGGATCTCGGCGGTGACGCCCTCGCGGTCGGCCGACAGCGCGTTGTGGGCCGGGGTCGTGCCGGCGAGGTGGACCCGCACCAGCACGAGGCGCCGGGCCGCCACCTCCGCCAGCGGCCGCAGGGCGGATTCCACGATCGCGAGGGCTGTGCTCGTGTCGGCGGCCGCGCCCAGGTCGACGGTGACCTGCTCGAACCGCGCCCGATCGAGGGGGAGGCGGCTGAGGCCGGTGACCCGCCCGTCCGCGACCTCGACCAGGACCGCACCCTTCGCGCCGCATTCGCGCACGCTGCGGCCCTGGATGTTGCCGGGGAACACGATCCAGGGATCCCGGGACAGCTCGGCGTACTCGTGGATGTGGCCGAGCGCCCAGTACTCGTAGCCCCGGGCGGTGAGGTCGGCGATCGAGCAGGGCGCGTAGGTCTCGTGGGCGGCGTGGCCGGTGCAGGAGGTGTGGAGGATCCCGAGGTTGAACCAGCCGGGCAGGGCGGCCGGGTAGGTCAGCGACAGGTTCTCCTCCACGGCCCGGGCCTGGAAGCTGCGGCCATGCACGGCGACCCGCACGGCCTCGAGGCGCAGCGTCTCCGCCCGGGCCGCCGGGAACACGTGGACCGAGGGCGGCAGGGTGATCGAGCGGGTGATCACGCTCTCGGCGTCGTGGTTGCCGCGGACCAGCAGGGTCGGGATGCCGGCCCGGTCGAGGCGGGCGACTTGGCGGGCGAAGAACAGCCCGATCGTGTTGTCGGCCCAATCGCCGTCGTAGATGTCCCCGGCCACCACCACGAAGGCGACCCGCCGCTCGATCGCCTGGGTGACCAGATCCTCGAAGGCCTGCCGCCCGGCCGTGGCGAGGCGCCGGGCGAGTTCCGCGTCGCGGGTCGCGAGGCCCGAGAGCGGGCTGCCGAGGTGCAGGTCCGCCGCGTGGATGAAGCTGAAGCCCGACATCGGTCTCCGTGGAGCAATCGGTGAGCGGGGGTCTTAGGCCGCCGGGGCGTGCGGCCTCAAGCGCGGTGCTCCGATTGCTGCACAGGCACGGGGCGCATGCGACGGTCTCAAGAGCTGACCGCGATCAGCCTCTGACCTTGTTGATGTCCGAGACGGGGGATGTCCGCCCGTCCGCCGCTGGGCAAGAAACGCCTTCGGAGATCGTCCGGGGCCTCCGCCGGCCCCTGGGCGGGGGGCCGGAACAGCACCTGCGAGAGGCGGCCGCCGCCTCACGGCGTCGATCCATCCGGCCCGCCTCCGTGCGGGCATCACGTTTCGCGCAGCCACTTCCAGACGTGTTGTGCCGTCCCCTGACCGCCGATCCGTTGGGCCACCCGGCGCTCGCCACGCCAGGCCTGCGGTGGGGCGCCGTAGCGGTTGCGGAAGCTGCGGCTGAGCTGCGAGATGGTGTTGAACGCGAACACCTCGGCCAGCCGGCTGATGGTGCGCCGCTCCATCGGGTCGGCCAGGGCATCACGCACCGCCGCCAAGCGCTCGCCCTGCACGAAATGCATTACGCCGCCCTCGGGCTCGAACAGCCGGTAGAGCGTGGACCGCGAGACCTGCATCTGCCCGGCGATGAATTCGGGCGATAGCATCGGCCGCGACAGGTTTTCCTGCACGATCGTCCTGGCGAGGGCGAGGAGCGCGCCGTTGAGTTCGCGCCCGTCCAGCACGTCCGCGGCCGGCGAGGGATCGAGGAGCCGGTGCAGGAAGGCCACGAACTCGTCGGCGAGCGCCGGGGCCTCGTTGGCGCGCGTGGTCGGCAACCGCCGGTAGATGTCCGAGATGCGGGCGGCCAGCAGCCGGTTGCGGGCTGCATCGAAGAGCAGGCCGTGCGCCTCGAGCGGCAGACCGTGGAGTCGCGTGCTGGGTACGGCGATGCCGATCGCGTCGGCTCGGTCGAGCATGCCGTCGAGCAGATGACGGCGGCCGATCAGGGTCACGGTGCCGGCCGAGGCCGAGACCGGTTTGCCGCCGACCGTGCCCTGGAAGCGGCCGGATCGGTAGAGCTGGACGATGTAGTGGTCGGGACCGGCCTCGACGCGTCGGCGGTCCCGCTGGAGCCGCTGGGTCGAGAGCCGCGTGCGATGCGCCACGAGGTCGTCGATCGGGTACGCGATGTTGCTGCCGAACGGCAGCGGGGCGGATGGCGTGGCAGGACTGACCGCGTACATCGGCGCAAGAAGGGTCCGCCATCGCTCGAAGGCTTCCCCGGGTGGCAAGCCCGAGGTCGTCAGGAGGAAGTGCGGCAGACCCGGCTCAGCCGTCGTGTCGTCTGCACTCAAGGGACAGATCCATCGCCATCCGACCCGTGCGACAGGAGAGATTGAGCATTCGGCCCCTGGTGGAGCAACCTAAATGCGCGTGTGTGCTCCGCGGAGGGCGAAAGTGTCGCAAGCAGGGCGGATGACCGCTAGCGGCGGCATCCAAGTCTGCATCGACGGCAGGATCGGGTTGGGTCCGGTGCGCCCGCTGCGGATCTCCCCCGGTCAGCGACGGGTCGTACAGGTCGATAGATCCATTTCCCGTGAGTCCATCCCCGATACGCGACAACCCGCGCCGTCATCCCGGGGCGCCGCAGGCGAGCCTGGGATGACCGTGCGTGTCAGCACGGGACGGTTGTTCAATTGAAGAAGACTGAGCCGCCCTCCTGAGAAGAGATCGAGTTTCCAACCTGTGCGACCCGTAGCCGGCAAGCGATGGCCAGTCGTTTGCCGATCCGGAAACGGAAGCGCCGTCCCGGGATCCGCCCCTTCGACTAGCCCGATCCTGGCCTGAAACGATGATGCAGACGTGTCCCGTCCGTTCGCACGGACGAGGCAACGGTGCCGTCCCACCGGCTTCGCCGTCACCCGTGGGGTGTTGCCCCCGTCCCACCGAATGGTGCGACGGGGGCACGCGATGCTGGGCCGCGTCGATCAGGCCGCCATGGACCCGTAACGGCGGTGCCCCTTCACGTCGTAGCGATCGAGCATCATCACCTTGTCCCAGACCCGCACGAAGTCCGCCACGAACCGCTGCTGGCCGTCGCGGCCGGCATAGGCGTCGGCGATGTTGCGCAGCTGCGCGTTCGCCCCGAAGACGAGGTCGTTGCGCGTCGCCTCGAACCTGGCCTGCCCGGTCTCGCGGTCCTTGAGGACGAAGGACGTCCCGTCCGAATCGACCTTCTCCCAGACCAGGTTCGTGTCGGTCAGGGTCCGGAAGAAGTCCGTCGTCAGCACGCCAACCCGGTCGGTGAAGATGCCCTGGTTCGATCCGTCGTGGTTGGCGTTGAGGGCCCGTAGGCCGCCCGTCAGCACCACCCATTCCGGCGCGGTCAGAGTCAGCAGGTTGGCCTTGTCGAGGAACATCTCCTCCGGCGACAGGCGCGGTGCCATGTCCCTGAACCCGCCGTCGACGTAGTTGCGGAAGCCGTCGACGAGGGGCCTCAGCCACTCGAACATCTCGATGTCGGTGAGGTCCTGCGTGGTGTCGACCCGGCCGGGCGTGAACGGCACGCGCGTCTCGACGCCCGCGTCCTGGGCAGCCTTCTCGACGGCGGTACAGCCGGCGAGCACGATGAGGTCGGCCAGCGAAACCTGCTTGCCGTCGCCGCGCCCGCCGTTGAACGTGGCCATGACGCCGCGCAGCGCCTCGACGACGGGTGCGGCCCGGCGGTTGACGGCCCAGTCCTTCTGCGGAGCGAGGGCCAGACGGCCGCCGTTGGCGCCGCCGCGCTTGTCGCTGTCGCGATAGGTCGACGCCGCCGAGAAGGCGGTGAAGGCGAGGTCAGAGACCGGGACGCCCGTGGCCAGGATCACTTGCTTCAGGGCGGCGATCTCGGCCTCCCCCACCGGGGCGTAGGCGGCATCGGGAATCGGGTCCTGCCACAGCAGGCCGTCCTCGATCGTCACCTCCGGACCGAGGTAGCGGTGCTTGGGGCCCATGTCGCGGTGGGTGAGCTTGTACCAAGCCTTCGAGAAGGCCTGCGTGAAGGCATCGAAGTCGGTGAGGAACTTCTCGCAGACCTTGCGGTACTCCGGGTCGACCTTGAGGGCGATATCGGAGGTCATCATCATGAGCGGGTGCATCTGACCCGCGACGTGGGCGTCGGGGGTTTTGGGCGCATCCGGGTCCTTCGGGGTCCATTGCAGGGCGCCGGCCGGGCTCTTGGTCTGCTCCCACTCGAACTTGAAGAGGTTCTCCAGGTAGGCGTTGTCCCACTTGGTGGGATCGGGGGTCCAGCTGCCCTCGATGCCGTTGGTCATCGTGTCCTTGCCGACACCCGTGCCCTTCGGGTTGTGCCAGCCGAGCCCCATCGCCTCCATCGGCGCCATCTCCGGCGGCGGTCCGATCTCCTTGGCGGGGGTCATGCCGTGGCTCTTGCCGAAGGCGTGGCCGCCGGCGATCAGCGCCACCGTCTCCTCGTCGTTCATGGCCATGCGGGTGAACGTCACCCGGATGTCGTTGGCCGAGCCCTGCGGATCTCCGTTCGCGTAGGGCCCCTCGGGGTTGACGTAGATCAGCGCCTGGTGAGAGGCGGCCAGCGGGTTCTCCAGGTCGTAGTCGGCGTCGCCGTTCTTGCCGCGCCAGCGCTGGTCGCGGTTGACCATCTCGTCGAAGCTCGACACCGCGCCCATCTCGACGACTTCGGGACCCCAGTAGGTGGCGTCGTCCGCCTCCCAGGCGTCGAGACGTCCGCCGGCGAACCCGTAGGTCGGCAGGCCCATGATCTCCAGGGCGCAATTGCCGGTGAGCACCATCAGGTCGGCCCAGGACAGGGCGTTGCCGTACTTGTGCTTGAGCGGCTGCAGGAGGCGGCGCGACTTGTCGGTGTTGCCGTTGTCCCACCAACTCGAGATCGGCGCGAACCGCTGCATCCCGGTGCCGGCTCCGCCCCGCCCGTCCGCGATGCGGTAGGTTCCGGCCGAGTGCCAGGCCATGCGGATCATCTGCGGGCCGTAATTGCCGTAATCGGACGGCCACCATGCCACCGACGACGTCAGGAACTGCTTGATGTCGCTCTTGAGCGCATCCAGGTCGATCGTCCGGAAGGCGTCGGCGTAGTCGAAATCCGGCCCCAGCGGATCGGCCGCGAGCCCGTTCTGGTGCAGGAGCTCGACCCTGAGCCGGTGCGGATACCAGTTCTCCAAGGCGGGACGGCTGCCGAAGGCCCCGCCGACGCGGTCGCCGCCGAACGGGCATTGACCCGCCATCGGGTACGATTCGGTATTGGTTTTGTCGATCGTCGTCGTGTTCATCAAGATCCCCCTTGGCGCAGGACCGGCGTCACTGGACCCCTCGGTCCGCCGGGCTGTCGCCGACAGCAGCGATCGGCGTGCCGCTCTCACGACCGGCCGCGCAGGAACGATGCTGCACTGCAGGCGACATCAGTCGCCCGCCCCGAAAATCAAGGTGCCGGCGTCACCCATACGGGCACGCCGGCGGACCGCACGCCTAGGAAGACGCGCCTCACGATCGCGCGAGTCGATGGCGCGCAATCGAAGCGTCGGCCGCCATTCGGCCGATCGCCGTTGCCGACCGGCCGGACGACGGGCGTGGCGACGGTCATGACGCCGCGCAGCTGCCCGAGGCAAAAGCCGATTGGCCTCGGACCCGAGCGAACGCCCGAGCCTCCGGCGCGTTGAAGCGCGGCGGTGGCGACGGAGCCCCCCGGTGAGGTACGAGTCCGGCCCGATGAACAGCTTCGCCCATCCGGACCGCTCCGGCCTCGCCTCGGCCCTCCCGATCCGGCCGGCCGAGCGCAGCCGCAGGCCGTTCAAGATCGTGAGCTGGAATCTGCTCCGGCGCACCGGCGCGGCGGTGGACGACGTGGCCGCCCTGGTCGCCCAGGAGCAGCCGGACCTGCTGCTGATGCAGGAGGCGACCCGGGCGATCGGCTTCCTGCGCGACCGGATCGGCGGCCATTACGCCTGGGCGCCGCTTCCGGGGCGGATCCACGGGCTCGCCATGTGGAGCCCGAAGCCGTTCGCGACACCGCCCCGGGTGATCGAGCTCCCGGCCGGCGCCCTGGTGCACCGGGTCTGCCAAGTGCTCGATCTCGGCGAGTTCGGCGTCGCCAACGTCCACCTGTCGCACGGGCAGATGCTCAACCGCCGCCAGCTGCGCCGGATCGTCGGCGAATTGCCGCCGCGGGCCGCGGTGCTGGGCGATTACAACATCGTCGGGCCGGCGCTGATCCCGGGCTTTCGCGACGTCGGCCCGCGGAGGCCGACCCACGCGATGGTCGACGTGCTGCCGTTGCGGCTCGACCGCTGCCTCGCCCGCGGCCTGATCTGCCACGAGCACGCGGTGCTGCCGCGCGGGCCCTCGGACCACAAGCCGATCGTGGTCCACCTCGGGCCGGCGCCGGAGGCGCACGCCCCCGCGCGCTTCAAAGGTATGGCAGCAGCAGTCGCACGCCTGCGTCGCGCAGACGGGTCGGCAGGGCGCGGGCGGCGAGAGCCTCACGGCTGAGGCGTGCCTCCATCTTGCCGCGCATGAACGTGTCGAGCTGGGCCGCCAGATCCGGGTCGATGATCTCGACGTTCAACTCGAAATTGAGCCGGAAGCTGCGCATGTCCCAGTTCGCGCTGCCGACGAAGCACCAGACGTCGTCGACGACCATCGCCTTGGAGTGATCGAACGGCGGCTCGTCGAGCCAGACCCGCACGCCGGCCCGGAGCAGCGGGTCGAGATGCGCCCGGGTCGCCCAGTCGATGAACGGATGGTCGCTCACCCGCGGGATGATCAGGTCCACGGTGATGCCCCGGGTCGCGGCCTGGGCGAGGGCGCCGGTCACCAGCTCGTCGGGCAGGAAGTACGGGGTGACGAACCGGACGGTCCGGCGGGCGCAGGCGAGCGCCTGGAGGATCACCTGCTCGATCTTCTCGACGTCGGCATCCGGCCCCGAGGTGACGACCCGGGCGACGCTGGTCCCGACCGGCGCCAGGTCGGCGACCCAGGGCTCGGAATCGAGGATCTCGCCGTCCACGAAGGCCCAGTCGGCCGCGAACGCCACGGCGAGTTGCTCGACCACCGGCCCCCGGAGCCGGTAATGCGTGTCGCGGATCGGGTGCTCCGGCTTCAACGCCACGCGGTTCGGCTGCGAGATGTTCAGCCCGCCCGTGAAGGCGATGCGCCCGTCGATGATCAGCAGCTTCTTGTGCGAGCGCAGGTTGAGGAACGGCATCCGCCAGGGCAGGGCGGAGTGCATGAACAGGGCCGCCGGCACCCCGAGGCTGGTCAGGCGATGATAGACCGGCGCCCGGAAGTAGCCGCCGCCGATCCCGTCGATGATCACCCGGACCTTGACGCCGCGGGCCTGCGCCTCCGCCAGCGCCGTGCAGAATTCCCGGCCGACGGGATCGTCGCGGAAGATGTAGCTCGACAACCCGATGCTGGCTTTCGCCGCGCGGATCTCCGCCAGCATGGCCGGGTATCCGGCGTCGCCGTTACGGAACATCTCGACGTGGTTGCCCGAGAAGGCCGGCAGGCCGGTGATGCGCCGGATCGCCCGGTCGAGGGGCCAGAGCGTCTCCGGCACCACGGCATCGTCGGTGTCGGGGAGGTTCGTCGCGTCGGAGGGTTTTGTGCGCAGCTTCCGGGCGCGGCGCGAGACGCGGTTGATGCCGAAGGTCAGGTAGAGGGCGGTGCCGAAAATGGGCGAGAGCCAGGCCAGCCCGATCCACCCGACCGCGACGCTGACCCGGCGCTTGCGCAGCAGGGCGTGCAGGGTGACGCCGAGCGCCAGGGCAATGCCGATGAGCGCCGCGACATCCGCCCGCAACAGGGCGGTGGATTGCAGCCATCGATACAGCGCGTCTTCCAAGGTCTCGGCATCCGGTTCGTGTCAGACGCCGCCGGATATAGCCGAAGGAAACGAGCGCGAGCGGATTTAATAGGCGCGCAGGGGCGGCAGCGCGCCGTTATCGGCGGCACCGAGGGGCCGGGCACACCGGTAGGGGCCGCTGCCGTCCAACGCCGCGTACAGGATCCGGCCGCCGTCCGCGATGCAGCGCGCCTTGGCCTCGGCATAGGGCCGGTGGAAGCTCCAGATCGTGATCATCGGCCCGACGGTGCCCAGGCAGACGCCGCCGAACAGCAGGGCCGCGGCCCAGGTCGCACGATCCGGCCGCGGACGCGGCGGCCGGGGCGGCGGCATGGCGCCGACGAAGGCGAGCGTCAGTCCGAACAGGTCGAGGGTGCTCATCAGCCGTTCCGCGAGGACGTGCCGAGACCGGCAGGACAGGGTGTGCCCTCATCCTAGGGCAGGGCACGGCCGGAGCCTACGCGTCGCGCGGCACGGGGCCTGCGTCGTATCGCGCCGGGCTCAGGGCTCCCAGCGCGGCGTCCGCTTGGTCAGGAACGCGTCGATGCCCTCCTGGGCGTCGGCCATCATCATGTTCCGGGTCATGACCTCGGCGGTGTAGCCGTAGGCCTCTTCCAGGCCCATCTCGATCTGGCGGCCGAACGCCTCCTTGCCGACCGCGAGCACCCGTCGGGCCTTCCCGGCGATTTTTTCGGCCATGGCGGCCACCGCGCCGTCCAGTTCCGCGGCCGGCACGGCGCGGTTGACGAGGCCGATCCTGTAGGCCTCCTGCGCGTCGATCGGCTCGCCGACCAGCAGCATCTCCAGGGCGGCCTTGCGCGACACCGCCCGCGAGAGCGCGACCATCGGGGTCGAGCAGAACAGGCCGATCTGGACCCCCGGCGTGGCGAACCGGGCCTCCTCGGTGCAGATCGCGAGGTCGCAGGTGGCGACGAGCTGGCAGCCGGCCGCGGTGGCGATGCCGTGGACCTGGGCGATCACCGGTTGCGGCAGGCGCGTGAGGCTCAGCATCAGGCGGGCGCAGGTGCGGAACACCGCCTCGGTCGCCGCCCGCGAAGGATCGGCGCGCATCTCCTTGAGGTCGTGGCCGGCGCAGAAGGCCGGGCCGGCGCCGCGCAGGATCACCACGCGCACCCCGGCATCCTCCCGGATCGCGTCGAGTTGCTCCTGAAGGGCGCCCATCAGGGCCATCGACAGGGCGTTGCGCGCCTGGGGGCGGTTCAGCGTGAGGGTCGCGACGCCGGCGGCATCGTGGCGCAGCAGGACGGGGGCGTCCGGGACTGTCGCGTCGGACGGTGCTAAGGTCACGGCTGCGGTCATCGACGTCTCCCGGTGCCGGCCGCCCTTGCGCTCTGGGCCGGTCGCTTGGCCGGAGGGTAGCAGGCCGCACGCGGTTTCGCGATGGCACCCGGCCGGCAAGGCGGCTTCACGAAAGGTTCGACCGTTACCCAGGCAGGCTCCTATGGTGACGCCGAGGCCGCGACGGTGCGCGGCGTCCTTGCGCGGAGTCGACGCCCATGATGGTGCTGCCGTTCATTGGGTTCGCGGGAAGCGCGGCCGCCATCCTGGCGGGGCGGCGCAGGATCGCCCTCGGCCTGTGGCTGGTGTCGCTGGCCGGCACCATCGCGCTGTTCGGCGCCCATGCCACCTCGACGCTTCAACTCGACTTCTGAACGGGCCTCGCCATGACCGCCCACCAGGTTCGAACCCTCAACGCCCTCGGGTTGCTCGGCTGCTGCGCCATCCTGATCGTCGCGTTCGGGTACCAGTTCCGCCTCGGCGAATTGCCGTGCCCGCTGTGCCTGCTGCAACGGTCTGCCTTCGCGGCGGCAGGGATCGGCTTCGCGCTCAGCGTCCGCTTCGGCCCGCGAACATCCCATTACGGCGTGGTGATCCTGAGCGCGGTCACCGGCGCCGGCATCTCCGCCCGGCAGGTCGCCCTGCACGTCGTCCCCGGGACCGGCGGTTATGGTTCGACGCTGTTCGGTCTGCATTTCTACACGCTCGCCCTCATTGCCTTCGCGGCCATGATCGTCGGCGTCGGCGTGCTGCTTTTGGGCAATGGGGCCGCCGACCGGGTCTCGCAGGACCGAGTTGAAGAGGTCGGCGCCTTCGGGACGGCTTGCCTGCTGCTGTTCCTTAGCGTGATCCTCGCCAACGCCGTGTCCACGGTGGCGGAATGCGGTGCCGGCCTGTGTCCGGACGATCCGTCCCGATACGAGGCGCTCGACGACTGGCTGGCGCGGTTCAGGTCGCGTTGGGGAGGCGACCGAGGCCGTGGCCCGAACGGCCTTCCGGGGGGAACAGCGGTCACGCGGCGCGGTTGATTCCCCTCGGTCCGTTAGCGCCCGTCAATCCTGCTCGGCCAGGGCGAGATCCAGGCTGGCGAAGTCCGCACCGGGACCGTTCCACCACACGGAGGGGTAGGCGGGCAGCCGCCCCATCACGCCGGCGTAGGCCTCCGCCAGGACGGTATCGACGATCACCAGCGTGGCGGCCGAGAGGGCCAGGCTGTCGGCCAGGGCCTCGCCGCGCCGGCTGCCGTCGATGGCGGCGACCCGGATCCCGAGCCGGGCCAGGCCGAGCCGCATCGCCTCGGACTGGCCGAGGTCGCGGACCAGGAGCGCGACGGTCGAGCCGGCCCGGAGGCCTTCGCCGTAGGCCCAATGCGCGACCCGGTTGGGGCAGATCGCCGGGGCGGCCTGCAGATGGGGCGGACGCCTCTCCCCGGAAGCGCCGCCGGAGCGGAGGCGCCGGTCGGGATCACGGGTGGCCGGATTGGAGACCGGCGTCGGGACCGGGACATCTGCGACAGTGGAGTTCACGCCAAACATACGCTGCGAACCGCCTGGATCTGGATAAACGGTGGACCTTGGCGTGACGCGCGCCGGTTAACACTCTGTCTCACGATCGCAGATCATCGGAACACTGGGCTGTTTTCCGGGCCGCAGGCGCCTGCGACTGCGCCTATGCCGAATCGATGATGAACGGCCGACCGCAATTTGAATGCGAATTCGGTCGCATTGGCGATGTGCTCGGTCCGGCCTATGTCCGGCTCCGCGCGGGCGGCCCGGAAGAGGTCGCCCCGGACCGAGGAACACGTCCCATGAACCGCCCCACGCGCCGGGTCGCCCCCTACGCCACAGCCCTCACCCTGACGCTCGCCGCCGCGACGTTCGCCGCCCTGCCGGCGCGGGCGCAGATCCGGAACGCCCCGTCGCCGCGCGCGCTCGAATTCGCCGCCTACATCTTCGCCGCCTCGAACGTCTGCGGCTACCGCATCGGCAACGCGGCTTTTGAGGGTCTGCTGGCGAAGCAGAACGTTCGGGTGGACGACGTCCAGCCGCGCGGCCCGTTCGGCAACCGCGTCCAGACCATGTTCACGCTGATGTCGAACCAGATGGCCCAGAACCGCGATCAGGCCTGCATCGCGGTGGCCGGCGAGTACGGGCCCGAGGGCTCCATCACCAAGAACGTCCTGTTGCCGGCCGGTCAGGCCGCCGACGCGCCGGCTCCGGCGGAGGCCGTCAAGCCCGCAGAGCCCGCCAAGCCGGTGGAGCCCGTCAAGCCGGCGCAGTGACCGGTCAGCCGAGGCGCCAGTCGATCGGCGTCACCCCGCGTTCGGCCAGCCAGCCGTTGGCCCGGCCGAACGGGTCCGAGCCCGGGAAATCCCGGGCTCGGTTGAGCGGCGAGGGGTGCCCGCTCTCGAACACGCCGTGGCGCGCCGCATCGATCAGCGGCACCCGGGCGCGGGCCTGAGCGCCCCAGAGCAGAAAGACCGCCGGCTCCGGACGCGCCGAGACCGCCGCGACGGCCTCGTCGGTCAGCGCCGACCAGCCATAACGCAGATGCGCACCGGCCTTGCCGGCCTCGACGGTGAGCGCGCTGTTGAGGAGCAGTACGCCCTGCCGGGCCCAGGGCGTCAGGTCGCCGCCGGCGGACCGTTCGGAGCCGGCCTCGGCCAGGATCACCCGCAGCGAGGCCGGCAGGCGGCCGGAGCCCACGTACGAGAAGGCGAGGCCGTTGGCATCGCCCGGTGTCGGGTAGGGATCCTGCCCGAGGATGACCGCGCGGACCGCCGGCAGCGGCGTCTCGGCGAGCGCCCGGAAGATGTCGGCCGGGGCCGGCAGGACCCGCGCGCCCGCGGCGATCCGGGCATCGACCCGGGCCGCGACGGAGTCGGCCGCGTCGCCGGCGAAGAACGGCAGCGCCAGCCACGGAGACCCGGAGGCGCGGAAAGCAGCCAGCGCGGCGGCCACGGGGGTGTCGGACATCGGGTCTCGCGGTTGCGGGCCGGGACGGCGGTGGCTAGGGAGGAACGGACGACCATGCATGGCACGTCCGGTGCAGCATGTCGCAGCCGGCCTTCGCTCGGCGGCGCGGCACCCTACATGGGATCGCACCTGACACCGGGAAGCCTCCGGCCCAAGCGCGTGCGCCGGCTGCCGGGTATCTGAAGCCAGAAGAAGGACTCGGCGCGCGGCGCCGGAACGCTGCCATGAACGAACGCGTCGAACCCGCCGCGCTGGCGGAAGGCCGGCCCCTCGCCACATCGGTCCCCGCCGCGGGCGGCTTCCCGGCCGACCACCCGAAGGTCGCATGGGGCCGCGTCGGCGTCCTGCTGATGAACCTCGGCACCCCCGAGGGCACCAGCTACTGGCCGATGCGGCGCTACCTCAAGGAGTTCCTGTCGGACCGGCGGGTCATCGAGGTGCCCCGGCTGATCTGGTGGCCGCTGCTCAACCTGATCATCCTGACCAAGCGCCCGGGGCCGAAGGGCCGCGACTACGCCAGCGTCTGGAACAACACCCGCAACGAGGGGCCGCTCAAGACGACCACCCGCGGCCAGAGCGAGCGCCTGCAGGCCGCGATGGGGGATTCCGTCGTGGTCGACTGGGCGATGCGCTACGGCAAGCCGGAGGTGGCCGACCGGCTCCAGTCGCTGCTCGACCAGGGCTGCGACCGGATCCTGCTGGTGCCGCTCTACCCGCAATACGCCGCCGCGACCTCGGCCACCGCCTGCGACCAGGCGTTCCGCGCCCTGATGGACATGCGCTGGCAGCCGACCGTGCGGGTGTCGCCGCCCTATCACGACGATCCGGTCTACATCGCCGCGATGGCCGATTCGATCCGCGAGGGCCTGGCCAAGCTCGACTTCGAGCCCGAGGTGATCCTGACCTCGTTCCACGGCGTCCCGCGCAGCTACCTGCTCAAAGGCGATCCCTACCATTGCCAGTGCCACAAGACCGGGCGCCTGATCCGGGAAGCCCTGGGGATGTCGCCCGAGCGCATGCGGGTGACGTTCCAGTCGCGCTTCGGCAACGAGGAGTGGCTGAAGCCCTACACCGACGAGACCGTGACGGAGCTGGCGAAGTCCGGCGTGAAGCGGATGGCCATCGTCGCCCCGGGCTTCACGGCCGATTGCCTGGAGACGCTGGAAGAGCTCGACGGCGAGAACCGCCACTATTTCGAGGGCAACGGCGGTGAGCGCTTCGCCTACATTCCATGCCTGAACGACTCGGATCTGGGCATGAAGGTCATCGAGCACGTGGTGCGTCGCGAGCTTCAAGGCTGGCTCTGACGCGAAAGCAGCCCGACACCGCTTGCGGACGGCCCGGACCGGCCTATCATCCACCGAAGCTGGACAATTCTCAGATCCGGCGTCGGAGGATCACATGGCCTTCTTCATCGGGATCGCGTGTCCGTGGCTGCTGATCGCGGTACTCGACCGGATCGCCGAAGGCCGCCGCACGGCCGAACTCGCCGCGCTCGGGGTGACCGCACCGGTGGCGCCCGCCCAGTCCGCTTACCTGCATCCCGACCGGCCGTATTGAGGATCCAGGCGTCCGGAATCACCGAACGTCTGAGAATGCGAGAGTTCTCTGGTCGTTCGACCACCCTCCTTGTCATCCCGGGGCTGCGAAGCGGAGCCCGGGATCCATAAACGCAGGTTGAGCAGACCTTGCGCTGTCGGCGGCTCTGGATTCCGGGCTCGCCCGCGGCGCCCCGGAATGACACGGTGATGTATCCGGTCCCCTCTCCTAACCGGAGGAGGGGGGAACACCTTTTGTCCGTACCGGCTCACGGCTTCTTCGTCTCCGGCGCCAGCTGTGCGGCGGCCGGCGCCGCGTCGGTCCGGTCGATCTTGGCCTCGGCGCGCAGCTTCAGGATCATGTCCTGCTGGGCCTTGCGGACGATGTGCTGGTCGATCTGTTCCTTCAGCTCGTCGAAGGTCGGCTGCGGCTTGGTCCGCTTCTCCTCGACCTTGATGACGTGCCAGCCGAACTGGCTCTTCACCGGGTCGGAGACCTGGCCGGGCTTCATCGCGAAGGCGGCGTTGGCGAAGTCCGGGACCATCCGCTCCTTGGTGAACCAGCCGAGATCGCCGCCCTCGGCCTTCGAGCCGGGATCCTTCGAGGCCTCGGCCGCGACCTTGGCGAAATCCTCGCCGCCCTTGATCCGGGCCGCGATCTTCTTCGCGTCGCCCTCGTTGTCCACCAGGATGTGGCGCGCGTGCACCTCCTCCTCGGGCTTCATCAGCTTGACGGTCTGATCGTAGATCGCGTGCTCGGCCTCGGGGGTCACCGCCCGCTTGGCCTCCTGCTCCAGGTAGTCGTCGAGCAAGAGCTTGTCGCGGAAGTAGGCGAGCTTGCGCTTGAACTCCGGCGTGTCGCCGATCTTGGCGGCCTCGGCGGCCTGCGCGCCGACCCGCAGGTCGACCATGTAATCCACCAAGAGGGACTTCTTCTGCGCTTCGTCCACGCCCGGGAGCGACAGCGCCGGGTCGTCGGACGCGATGGCGAGGTCGCCCTGGGTGATCGGCTTGCCGTTGACGCTCGCAACAACGGTGTCGGGGCTCGGGGGCGCGGTGTTCGCCGCCGGCGTCGCGGTCTGGGCCGGGGCCGCCTGGGGAGCCTGCGCCAACGCGAGTCCGGGCATCGCGAGCATCAGGGCGAGCGCGCTCGCGCGCCGGAGGAGGGCGGTGTTCGGCATGCTGGCGTGGTCCTCGGCTGACGTCTCGTCGCCGCCCCTGTCGAGGCCGGGCGGCGGGCCGCGGCACAGGTGGCGCGCGTCGCGCGAGAAGGCAAGCGCTGCCGTTTCGGCCTTCCGGCGCCCGGCCTGTTGGCGCCGCCCTCTTTCAGGTGCGTCGGCGGATGTTTACCTCTATAAGCCCGGCCAACTCCGCCAAGGCCGGCCCGCCACGCTTACCCGTCGGCGGGCTCGCGCGTCTGCAGGTCAACGATGCTCGGCTCGATCGCCAAGAAGATTTTCGGCTCCTCCAACGACCGCCGCGTCAAGGGCTACCGCCCGCGGGTGGCGCTGATCAACGCGCTGGAACCGGAGATCCAGGCCCTGTCGGACGACGCGCTCCGGGCGCGGACCGACATGCTGAAGGCGGAACTGGCCGCCGGCAAGAGCCTCGACGACATCCTGGTCCCGGCCTTCGCCACGGTGCGCGAGGCGGCCAAGCGGGTCTTCGGCCAGCGCCATTTCGACGTGCAGCTGATCGGCGGCATGGTCCTGCACGAGGGCGCCATCGCCGAGATGAAGACCGGCGAGGGTAAGACCCTGGTGGCGACGCTGCCGGTCTACCTGAACGCCCTGGAGGGCAAGGGCGTCCACGTCGTCACCGTGAACGACTACCTCGCCGCCCGCGACGCGGAATGGATGGGCCAGCTCTACCGGTTCCTTGGGCTCACCGTCGGGACCATCGTGCACGGGCTCGACGACGAGCAGCGCAAGGCGGCCTACGCCTGCGACATCACGTACGGCACCAACAACGAGTACGGGTTCGACTACCTGCGCGACAACATGAAGTACGAGCTGTCGCAGCTCGCCCAGCGGGGACACAACTTCGCGATCGTGGACGAGGTGGACTCGATCCTGATCGACGAGGCCCGCACGCCGCTGATCATCTCCGGGCCGGTGGACGACCGCTCAGAGCTGTACGTCTCGGTCGACGCTATCATGCCCCGGCTGGTGCGCGAGCATTACGACCTCGACGAGAAGCAGCGCACGGTTTCGCTCACGGAAGCCGGCAACGAGTTCGTCGAGGTGACCCTGCGCGAGGTCGGCCTGCTCAAGGACGGCGACCTCTACGACGCCCACAACGTCAGCCTCGTCCACCACGTGAACCAGGCCCTGCGCGCCAACACCCTGTTCACCCGGGACAAGGACTACATCGTCAAGAACGACGAGGTGGTGATCATCGACGAGTTCACCGGCCGCATGATGCAGGGCCGGCGCTACTCGGAGGGACTGCACCAGGCCCTCGAGGCCAAGGAGCGCGTGACGATCCAGCCCGAGAACCAGACGCTGGCCTCGATCACGTTCCAGAACTACTTCCGCCTCTACGGCAAGCTCGCCGGCATGACCGGCACGGCCTCGACGGAAGCCGACGAGTTCGCCGAGATCTACAAGCTCGACGTGGTCGACATCCCGACCAACAAGGAGGTCGAGCGCGTCGACGAGGACGACGAGGTCTACCGCACGGTCGCCGAGAAGTACGAAGGGATCATCGCGGAGATCGACAAGGCGCATAGCCGCCACCAGCCGATCCTGGTCGGCACCGGCTCGATCGAGAAGTCCGAGCACCTGGCCGAGATGCTGAAGAAGGCCGGCTACACCCTGCTCGACTATTCCTATCCGAACGCGCTCACCGACGTCTACAAGGCCGCCCGCGAGGGCCGGGTGACCAAGCGCTTCGCCGTGCTGAACGCCCGCTTCCACGAGCAGGAGGCCTACATCGTCGCCGAGGCCGGCGTGCCGGGCGCGATCACCATCGCCACCAACATGGCCGGCCGCGGCACCGACATCAAACTCGGCGGCAACCTCGAGATGCGGATCGAGAAGGAGCTGAGCCAGCTCCCGGACGGGCCGGAGCGCGACGCCGCCATCGAGGCGATCAAGGCGGAGATCGCCGACAACCGCGCCAAGGTGCTGGCCTCGGGCGAGCCGGCGGACCCGGAAGCCGGCCGCAAGAAGGCCCTGCCGGGCGGCCTCTACATCATCGGCACCGAGCGCCACGAATCCCGGCGCATCGACAACCAGCTCCGGGGCCGCTCCGGCCGCCAGGGCGATCCGGGCCGCTCGAAGTTCTACCTGTCGCTTCAGGACGACCTGATGCGGATCTTCGGCTCCGACCGCATGGACGGGATGCTGCAGAAGCTCGGCCTGGAGCAGGGCGAGGCGATCATCCACCCCTGGATCAACAAGGCGATCGAGAAGGCGCAGCAGAAGGTCGAAGCGCGCAACTTCGACATGCGCAAGAACGTGCTCAAGTACGACAACGTCATGAACGACCAGCGCAAGGTCGTGTTCGAGCAGCGCCGGGACTTCATGGCCCAGGAGAGCGTGCGCGAGACCGTCGACGAGATGCGCGAGGGCGTGATCGACGACTTCGTCGCCCGCTACATTCCGCAGAACGCCTACGCCGAGCAGTGGGACGTCGCGGCCTTGCGCGAACAGGTTCTTGAGGTGCTCAACCTCGACGCGCCGGTGGAGGAGTGGGCCAAGGAAGAGGGCATCGCCGACGAGGAGATGCGCGAGCGTCTGCTCAAGGCCGCCGAGACCGCCTATGCCGAGCGGGCCGAGAAGAACGGCACCGAGATCACCGCCTATATCGAGAAGCAGGTCCTGCTCCAGACCCTGGACCACCTCTGGCGCGAGCACCTCGTGACCCTCGACCACCTCCGGCAGGTGATCGGCTGGCGCGGCTTCGCCCAGCGCGATCCGCTCAACGAATACAAGTCCGAGGCCTTCGACCTGTTCAACAGCCTGGTGACGTCCCTGCGCGAGCAGGTGACGGCGCAGCTCTCCCGCGTCGAGATCGTGCACCAGCAGCCCGATCAGCAGCAGGGCTTCCCGGGCGGCACGCCGGAGCTGCCGCAAATGTTCGCCCAGCATCTCGACCCGGTCACCGGCGAGAACGAGATGGATTACGGCGAGCGCGGCTCTGGCAGCGATGGCGGCGGCGGTCCCGCCTACGGCTACGCCGCGCAGGGCCTGTCGGTGGACGGCGCGGTGCTGGAGCGCGACCCGAACGATTCCGCCACCTGGGGCCGGGTCGGGCGCAACGAGCCGTGCCCGTGCGGCTCGGGCAAGAAGTACAAGCACTGCCACGGCACGTTCCAGGCCTGAGGCGGCTGACACATGGCCGCCCGCACGGTCTTCGTCGCCGGCGCCGGCACCGAGATCGGCAAGACCTACGTCACCGCGGCGCTGACCCGGCGCCTGCGGGCGCAGGGTCGGCCGGTCCGGACCCTGAAGCCCCTGGCGAGCGGCGTGCCGCCTCTGAGCGATCCGGCCTTCGCGGAGAGCGACACCGCCCGCCTCCTCGACGCGCAGGGCCTCGCCATCGAGGACGAGACGGTCGAGGCGTGCTCCCCCTGGCGGTTCTCGGCCCCGCTCGCGCCCGATCAGGCCGCCGCCCTGGAGGACCGGGCATTGGACCTGTCCGATCTCGTCGGATGGTGCCGGGGGCAGGTCGCCCGCACCGAGGAAACCTTGATCATCGAGGGGGTCGGCGGGCTGATGAGCCCGGTCACCGACCGTGCCACCGGGCTCGACTGGCTCAAGGCGCTCGACGTGCCGGCGCTGCTGGTCTCCGGCAGCTATCTCGGGGCGATCAGCCACGCGCTCACCGCCTGCGAGACCCTGCGCCTGCACGGCGTGCCGCTGCTGGCCATCGCCGTCAGCGAGAGCGAGGGGGCGCCGGCACCGCTCGCCACCGTGGCCGCGTCGATCGCCCGCCATGCCGGCGTTCCGGTCTTCGGCCTGCGGCGCGGACAAGCCTGCCCGGAGGCGCTGGCTGAGTTGGTGTGACCGGGGCGGGTCCGAAGGGAAACGGGCGGAGCGGAGCAGTGCCGGTTATGCGCCGTCCCTTTCCCGGGCGGATGCAGCGTCAGCGGAATGCAACCCGGGACCCAGCACAAGACGACGCGAAGCGCCTGCTTGCACCCGGAGTTCCACGGGCGTGCCGCTGCGCGGCGCATTCTTCTGCTGGGTCCCGGATCACCTTCCACTGACGTTCCAGGCGTCCGGGAAAGGGGCGTGGCTCATGCCCGAGATCGGGGAAGCCATCGAAGAACGGATGCGGTTTCCGGTTGATCGTTCGGCCGTGGCGAGCCGTTCTCGAAAGCCTATCCGGCTGCATCGGCTTCCACTTCGACGGACGGCGCTCTACCTGTCCGGTCAGGGCGAACGATTTAATCCCGCGGGAGACGTGCGTTGAGTCAGTCCCTTGCCCCCGCGGCGGCGCCCGATGCTCAAGCCCGGGCAGGCGACGACGCCGCGTCCCAGAAAAGCCGCCTCAAGCCCGCCCTCGTCTTCGGCGCGCTCGGCGTCGTCTACGGGGATATCGGCACCAGCCCTCTCTACGCCTTCAAGGAAGCCGTGAAGGCGGCCACCGCCGGGGGCGCCTCGGTCCCGGAAGCCGCCACCGGCGCGGTGTCGCTGATCCTGTGGTCGCTGATCCTGATCGTGTCGCTGAAATACGCGGTGCTGATCCTACGTGCCGACAACAAGGGTGAGGGCGGCATCGTCGCCATGCTGGCGCTGCTCGGCGCCCGGCAGGCCCGGCACGGCACCTGGAAGGCGGCGCTCCTTGTGGTCGGGCTGATCGGTGCCGCGCTGCTCTACGGCGACGGCGCGATCACCCCGGCGATCTCGGTGCTCTCGGCCATCGAGGGGCTGAAGGTCGACGCGCCGTCGCTCGGGCACTTCGTGGTGCCGATCACGATCGCGATCCTGGTCGTGCTGTTCTCTGTCCAGCACAAGGGCGTCGCGGTGATCGGCCGGGTGTTCGGACCGGTGATGCTGGTCTGGTTCGTGGTGCTGGCGACCCTGGGGATCGTCGGCATCCTCGACAAACCCGAGATCCTCGCCGCGCTGAACCCGCTGCGCGCCGTCGACTTCATGCTCCATGCCGGCTGGCACGTGAGCTTCGCGATGCTGGGCGCGGCCTTCCTGGCGGTCACCGGCGGCGAGGCGATGTACGCCGATCTCGGCCATTTCGGCGCGATGCCGATTCGGGTCGCGTGGTTCGTCCTCGTGCTACCGGCGCTGGTGCTCAACTATTTCGGGCAGGGCGCCCTGCTGCTCGCCGCGCCCGACGCGATCGAGAACCCGTTCTTCCGCCTGTGCCCGGATTGGGGCCACTACCCGCTGATCGCGCTGGCGACGCTCGCCACTATCATTGCCTCGCAGGCGATCATCTCGGGCGTGTTCTCCCTGACCCAGCAATCGGTGCAGCTCGGCTTCCTGCCGGCCATGCGCATCGTCCAGACCGCGAAGGAGGAGCGCGGCCAGATCTATGTCCCGATGGTGAACTGGCTGCTCGCCGCCGCGACCCTGGTGGCCGTGGTGGTGTTCGGCTCCTCCGACGCGCTCGCCGGGGCCTACGGCATCGCGGTCTCGATGCTGATGGCCATCACCACGCTGCTGGCGGCGCTGATCGCGCTGCGCTGGGGCTACAACCCGATCCTGGTCTTCGCGGTCAACGGCGTCTTCCTGGCCATCGACACCGTGTTCTTCGCGGCCAACAGCGTGAAGATCCTGGAGGGCGGCTGGTTTCCTCTGGTGCTGGCCGGCTTCGTCGCGCTGATGATGCTCACCTGGAAGAAGGGCAACGAGCTGGTCGAGCAGGCCCGGGTCGCGCTACGCCAGCCGGAGGACGCGTTCCTGGCCGGGCTCCAGCACCGCGAGCTGCTGCGCCTGCCCGGCACCGCGGCATTCCTGTCGGCGGCCGAGCACGGGATCCCGCTGCACCTGTCACGCTTCGTCGAGCGCAACCACGCCCTGATGGAGCGGATCCTGATCATCACCGCGCTCTACGAAGAGACCCCCACGGTCCCGGTGGAGCAGCGCGCCCACGTGACGATCCTGGCGCCGGACTTCTACCGGGTGATCCTGCGCTACGGCTTCATGGAGGAGGCCTCGATCCCGGAGGGGCTCGCCTGCGCGGTCGCGTCCCGCCACCTGCCCGCCAACGTCGTCGACGACATGACCGTGTTCGTCGGGCACGAGACGATCATCCCGAAGGACGACCATCTCGGCATGGCCTCGTGGCGCGAGAACCTGTTCGCCTTCATGCAGCGCAACGCCGAGCGCACCGGCGCCTTCTTCGGCGTGCCGACCCGCCAGGTCGTCGAGGTCGGCACCGAGATCGAGATCTGAGCGGGCGAAAACCACGGGCCGCGGCCGCCCCACAGCTTGGAACGCATAAAGACATGTTTATGTCTTGATTGCTTCGTAGCGTCCGAAGTGGTAGGGCCTGGCCCCGAACCGCAACGCGAACACACGGAACCGCCGACTCATGGCCAAGGATTATATCGTCAAGGACATCGGGCTGGCCGATTACGGCCGCAAGGAGATCTCGATCGCCGAGACGGAGATGCCGGGCCTGATGGCGGTCCGCGAGGAGTATGGCGCGGCGCAGCCCCTGAAGGGCGCCAAGATCGCCGGCTCGCTCCACATGACGATCCAGACCGCCGTGCTGATCGAGACCCTGAAGGCGCTCGGCGCCGACATCCGCTGGGTCTCCTGCAACATCTACTCGACCCAGGACCACGCCGCCGCCGCCATCGCGGCCGCCGGCATCCCGGTCTTCGCCGTGAAGGGCGAGACCCTGGAAGAGTACTGGGACTACACCTCGCGCCTGTTCGACTGGCATGGCGGCGGCATGCCGAACATGATCCTCGACGACGGCGGCGACGCCACCATGTTCGTCCACCTCGGCCTGCGCGCCGAGAACGGCGACACCGCCTTCCTCGACAAGCCGGAGAGCGAGGAGGAGGAGGTCTTCTTCGCGCTGCTCAAGAAGAAGCTCGTCGAGAAGCCGAAGGGCTGGTTCGCCGGCCTCGCCGACAGCATCAAGGGCGTCTCCGAGGAGACCACCACCGGCGTGCACCGCCTGTACGTGCTGGCCAAGGAGGGCAAGCTCCTCTTCCCGGCGATCAACGTGAACGACTCGGTGACCAAGTCGAAGTTCGACAACCTCTACGGCTGCAAGGAGTCGCTGGTCGACGGCATCCGCCGCGGCACCGACGTGATGATGGCCGGCAAGGTCGCCATGGTCGCCGGCTTCGGCGATGTCGGCAAGGGTTCCGCCGCCTCGCTGCGCAACGCCGGCTGCCGCGTGCTCGTGTCGGAGATCGACCCGATCTGCGCGCTCCAGGCCGCCATGGAGGGCTACGAGGTCGTGACGATGGAGGACGCCGCCCCGCGCGCCGACATCTTCGTCACCGCCACGGGCAACAAGGACATCATCACCCTCGATCACATGCGGTCGATGAAGGACCGGGCGATCGTCTGCAACATCGGCCACTTCGACAACGAGATTCAGGTCGCCGGCCTGAAGAACCTCAAGTGGTCCAACATCAAGCCGCAGGTGGACGAGATCACCTTCGCGGACGGCCACCGCATCATCCTCCTGTCGGAGGGCCGCCTGGTGAACCTCGGCAACGCCACGGGTCACCCGTCCTTCGTGATGTCGGCCTCGTTCACCAACCAGACGCTGGCGCAGATCGAACTCTGGACCAACACGTCGAAGTACCAGAAGCAGGTCTACACCCTGCCCAAGACCCTCGACGAGAAGGTCGCGGCCCTGCACCTGGAGAAGATCGGCGTGAAGCTCTCCAAGCTGCGCCCCGACCAGGCCGCCTATATCGGCGTCTCCGAGTCCGGCCCGTTCAAGTCCGAGCATTACCGCTACTGAGCCGGCTCCGGCCGGCGACGCCTCCGGTTCGGCGCGCGAGCCAAACCGGAGGTTGAATTCCTGACCGGCCCGAGAAGGGCCGGGACGGCGTTCGCCCCCTCGATCATCGACCGAAATAGGGCCCGGCGCGCTGCGTCGGGCCCTTTCGTTTGTCAACCCGTTTGAGCGCCAACGCACTGTGTCTTCTGAGTGTCGTTAACGGATGATTGTGAGCCCTCGGCGTATAGCCACGCTTCGTTCCCCTTCCGGCTGGATTCCGCCGCACGGTAAGGTGCAGTCGAATCTTAGATCGGTGGGTCCGCGAGGGTTCGAGAGAATCGTCGCGGGGACGGTGCGTTTCGCGCCGCGCGGTTGCACGCGCATGTCGGATCGCCAGGGGTGGGGGCAGGGCTATCATGGGTGTCGGTCGTGCCGCGCACGTTCGAATCTGCGTGGGTGCGCTCACATTGACGGCGGCGAGCGCTGCGCTCGCCGAACTGCCCGAGACCGCGACCACGCACGCGCCGCGTGAGATGCACAGCGTCGCCGCCCTGGCGATCTTCGGCGGCCTCGTCGCCTTCGCGGTGATCCTGTCGCTGCTTCACCTCTACGAGCGCGGGCGCTGGACCCGCCGGGAGCGGGAGCTGGCCGGCGCCCTCGACGTGCTCCGCGGCGCGCACGACCGCGCCGAGATGCTGCTCAACGCCGAGCGCCAGGTCATCGTCACCTGGGACCGGCGCAGCGAGCCGGTGGTCGAGGGCGACATCAGCCTGGCGATCTACGGCGAGCGGCCGACCTCGGGCTATGCCCGCCGCGTCCTGGCCTTCGGTACCTGGCTGGTCGCGTCAGACGCCGCCGCGGTCGAGGCCGCGGTCGAGACCCTGCGGGCGCGGGGCACGAGCTTCTCCTTGAGCCTGCGCACCCAGACCGGGCGCAGCATCGACGCCCACGGGCAGGCGGTGGCCGGCCGCGCGCTGCTGCGCCTGCGCGAGACCAGCCATGAGCGCTGCGAGATCGCCGACCTGCGCGCGACCCTGGACGAGACCCGCCGCGGCCTGTCGGCGCTGGCCGGGCTCCTCGACGCGATCCCGCAGCCGGTCTGGCGGCGCAACCGCGAGGGTGGGCTGAGCTGGGTCAACGCGGCCTACGCGGCGGCCGTCGAGGCCGAGACTCGCGAGGCCGCTCTCGACGGCGGCGTCGAGCTGTTCGACCGTCCGGCCCGCGAGGCGATCAT
The DNA here is from genome assembly GCF_008040085.1 of Methylobacterium sp. WL7. NCBI lineage: Bacteria > Pseudomonadati > Pseudomonadota > Alphaproteobacteria > Hyphomicrobiales > Methylobacteriaceae > Methylobacterium > Methylobacterium sp. WL7. The sequence goes on from NZ_VRVG01000001.1 coordinate 100,787, forward strand.
CCGCGACGAGGCGGCGCGCGCCGCCGGCCTGACCCGGACGGTGCCGCGGCTCTCGGCCGTGGTGGCCGGCAGCCGGCGCATGCTCGACGTGTTCGAGACCACCCTGGACAGCGGCCGGGTCGGGATCGCCATCGACGTCTCAGAGCTTGAGAGCGTCCGCGCCGACCTGCAGCGCCAGATGAACGCGAACGTCCGCACCCTGGACCAGTTGCCGACCGCGGTGGCGATGTTCGACGTCTCGCAGCGGCTGATCTTCCACAACGCCGCCTACCGCCAGCTCTGGGACCTCGATCAGGCCTTCCTCGACAGCCGCCCCTCCGACGGCGAGATCCTCGACCATCTCCGGGCCGAGCGGAAGCTGGAGGAGCAGGCGGATTTCCGCGGCTGGAAGCAGGGCGTGCTCGCCGCCTACCGGGCCGCCGAGGCCAACCAGAGCTGGTGGTACCTGCCCGACGGACGAACGCTCCGCGTCGTGGCCGACCCCAACCCGCAGGGCGGCCTGACCTACCTGTTCGACGATGTCTCCGACAGCCTGAACGCCGAGACGCGCTACATCGCCCTGCGCCGCCTCCAGGCCGAGACCCTCGACACCCTGGCCGAGCCGGTGGCGGTGTTCGGGGCCGACGGGCGGATGACGCTCGCCAACCGGGCGTTCTGCACGGTCTGGCGCCTCGATCCGGCGACCGTCGAGGAGCGGCCGCATGTCGATGCCGTCATCGCCGCCTGCCGGTCGCTCGCACCGGCCGAGGAGCCGTGGCTCGACATCCGCGACGCGGTGGTCGGCCTCGAATCGCGCACCGCCCAGTCCTGCCGCCTGGAGGTGGTGGACGGCACGGTTCTCGACTGCGCAGCGCAGCCGCTGCCCGAGGGCGCGACCCTGCTGACCCTGATCGACGTCACCGCGAGCGTGAACGTCGAGCGGGCGCTGACCGAGAAGAACGACGCGCTCGAGAAGGCCGCGCAGCTGCGCGACACCTTCGTGCACCACGTCTCCTACGAACTGCGCTCGCCGCTCACGAACATCATCGGCTTCACGCAGCTGCTCGGGGACGAGACGGTCGGTGCGCTCAACGACCGCCAGCGCGAATATTCTGACCACATCATGCGCTCGTCTGCGGCGCTGCTGGTCATCATCAACGACATCCTCGACCTCGCCTCGATCGATGCCGGCTCGCTGGAGCTTCAGCGGGAGGAGGTCGACGTGCAGACCACGATCGAGGCCGCCCTGCGCGGCATCGAGGACCGGTTGGCCGAATCCCACATCACCCTGGCCCTCGACGTGCCCGAGGATATCGGCAGCGTCCACGCGGACGGGAAGCGCATCCGCCAGATCCTGTTCAACCTGCTCTCCAACGCCGTCGGCTTCTCGGATGCCGGGCAGCGGGTCGAGGTCCGCGCCCGCCGGGACGCGCAGGAGCTGATCCTGAGCGTGCGCGACCACGGCCGCGGCATGCCGCCGGAGATCGCCGATTCGGTCTTCAACCGCTTCGAGAGCCACACGCTGGGCACCCGCCATCGCGGCGTCGGGCTCGGCCTGTCGATCGTGCGGTCCTTCGTCGAGCTCCATGGCGGGCGGGTCCTCCTGGAGACCGCGCCCGGGGCCGGGACCCAGGTGACCTGCATCTTCCCGCTCTTCCCGTTTGACGGGTCGCATCGCGAGCATCCCGAACGACGACCCGCCACGGCCCCGACCGTGATCGCCGTGCGCAAGCCGGGCCTGGCGGTCCACTGAGGCCGACGGCGAGCGGGGCGATCCGTTTTCGCGCCGGGCTTGATTAATCCCCCGGCCGGGCTCAGCAGGGCGCATGTCCGACACAGATCGTTCCGGCTGGGCCGTCTTCGGTATCGGGGACTTCCGGCTGTTCGGCTCGGCTCGCTTTCTCACGGGCCTCGCGTATCAGATGCAGGCGGTGGCGATCGGCTGGTTCGTCTACGACCTGACCCATTCCGCGCTGGCGCTGGGCCTCGTTGGGCTGGCGGGTTTCCTCCCCGCGGTGATCTGCGCCCTGATCACCGGCCACGTGGCGGACGCCTATGACCGCCGCCTCGTGGGCGCTGCGGCGTTCGGACTCCAGAGCCTGGCGAGCTTCGGCCTGCTCGCCTACGCGCTGGCCGGCCTCCAGGCGATCTGGCCGATCTACGCCCTGGTGATCGTTGTCGGCACCGCGCGGGCCTTCGCCAACCCCGCCCTGCAGGCGCTGCTGCCGACCTTGGTACCGGGGCCGCAATTCGGCTCGGCCATCGCATGGAACGCCTCGCTCTGGCAGAGCGCGTCGGTCATGGGCCCGGCGCTCGGCGGCCTGCTCTACGCACTCGGGCCGTCGGTCGTGTTCGGCGGCGCGGCGGCGAGCTTCGCGCTGGCGAGCGTCCTGACCGGGCTGATCCGGTTCCGGCCCGCTGCCGTGACCGAGCGGCCGCCGATCACCTGGGCGGCCCTCTCGGCCGGCATCGGCTACATCCGCTCGCAGCCGGTGGTGCTGGGGGCGATCAGCCTCGACCTGTTCACCGTCCTGCTGGGCGGCGCCACCGCGCTCCTGCCGATCTATGCCGGCGAGGTGCTGCATGTCGGCCCGCTGGGGCTCGGCGCGCTCCGCAGCATGCCGGCCTTCGGGGCCGTCACCATGGCAATCCTGCTCGCCTACCGGCCCTTGCGCCGTCATGCCGGGATCCGGATGCTCCGGGCCTGCGCGCTGTTCGGTGCGGCCACCGTCGTGTTCGGCCTCTCGACCTCGCTGGCACTGTCGATGGCCTGCCTGTTCGTGACCGGCGCCGCCGACATGATCTCGGTCTACGTCCGCCAGACCTTCGTACAGGGCGAGACCCCGGACGCCATGCGCGGCCGGGTCTCGGCGGTGAACACGGTGTTCATCGGCGCCTCGAACGAACTCGGCGAGTTCGAATCGGGCGTGCTCGCCGCTGCGATCGGGGCGGTCCCGGCAGTGGTGGCGGGCGGCGCCGCGACGATCGCGGTCGCGCTGCTCTGGGGCCGGTTCTTCCCGGCCTTGCGGGCGCGGGACCGGTTGCAGGTGAAGGGATAGCGGCCGGCCATTATCCCTTCGAGGCCAGTATCACGATTAGAAAGGGATAATGCATTCCCTTTCAACATCTTGCGCCGGACGTGACATGTGCTATCAAACCAAGCCCGTCGAAAAGGGCTTGGAATCGAGCCATGCTGTTCACCGACTTGAATGGCGATCAAGCCCGACAGACGATCGACACGGAGCAGGTCTTCGGGGCCTACGTTGCGGCCCGCACCGAGCTCGATCACCGCTATGTGGGTTCAATGGCTTGGAAGACGGTGGGCTCGCATACGTACCTGTATCGGAAGCGACAGGGCGTCTGGAAATCTCTCGGTGCCCGCTCGTCCGGCACGGAGGAAATCCACCGCGGCTACCATGAAGGCCGCGCGGATCTGCAGGATCGAATCGCAAACCTCTCCGCCCGCATGGACGCGATGGCCCCGGTCAACCGCGCGCTCCGACTCGGGAGAATGCCCATCATCGCGGCCCGTGTCCTGCGCCGCCTGACTGAGACGCGGCTCTACGGTCCCGTCGTCGGGGTCGTCGGTACCAACGCCCTATACGCCTATGAACGCCTCGCAGGCGTTCAGATTGCAGGCCCGCAACTCGCGACGGGCGACATCGATCTGCTGTACGACGCCCGAAAAAGCCTGCGCCTCGTTGCGCCGGAGGCGGTGGCAGGCGGATTGCTGGCCGAACTGCGAAAGGTCGATCGCTCGTTTACGGTCATCGGAAATCCTGGCTTCCGCGCCGTCAACCGAGACGGTTACTTGGTCGATCTGATCATGCCGGCCGGGAAGGATCCGATACGGCCTCCGGTTCGCAATCGCATCGGATCGGCCTCGGATGAATTGCAGGCGGTCGAGATCGAGGGGCTCGCGTGGTTGGTCAACAGCCCGAAGACCGCCGTCACGGCGATCGATGCAAGGGGCTATCCGGTGCAGATGTGGGTAATCGACCCGCGCGCCTTCGCGCTCCACAAGGCATGGCTCTCAACCAGGGGCGACCGCGATCCGCTGAAACGAACGCGCGATGCCGCGCAGGCCGATCTCGTCGCGTCTTTGATTCGGACGCGGCTGCCCCGATTGCCGTTCGACGACCCTGCGCTCAGAGCCCTCCCGCGCGCCCTGCGCGATCTGGCCGATACGATCGGCAAGCCACCGGCGCCCGAAGATGCCGACGCTAAACGGTCGGAGCCCGACTGGTAGCCGGGCTCCATAGTCCCAAACGCCTCAGCGCCCGGCCAGCAGTGGCGACCAGGTCGGGTCGGAGGCGTAGGACGGCGTCGGGATCGGCTGCTCGACCTTGCCGGTGATGTCGACCATGAACAGCTTGCCGCCGCCCTGGCCGCCCGGGTCGCGGAAGAACAGCACGTACTGGCCGTTCGGCGCGAAGGTCGGCCCCTCGTTGTGGTAGCCCTCGGTCAGGACGCGCTCGCCGGTGCCGTCGGGCTTCGACACGCAGATGGCGAAGCCGCCGTTGCGCTGGCGGGTATAGGCGATCAGGTCGCCGCGGGGCGACCACGCCGGCTGCGAGGCCGAGCCCGCCCCGAAGGTGATGCGGTGTGGGTTCGAGCCGTCCGCGCCCATCACGTAGACCTGCTGCGAGCCGCCGCGATCCGATTCGAACGCGATCTGCGAACCGTCCGGGGCGTAGGTCGGCGAGGTGTCGATCGCCATGCCGTTGGTGACCGAGCGCTGGGCCTTCGTGGCGATGTCCATCGTCACGATGTCGGCGTTCCCGCCCTGCTGCACGCTCATCACCAGGCGACGGCCGTCCGGCGAGAAGCGCGGGCTGGCGCTCATCGAATCGACGTTCCCGAGCGCCTGGCGGGCGCCGGTCTCCAGGTTGATCACCTGGACGCGCGGCTGGTGCCCGGTGGCCTGGGACATGAACGCGATGTCCTGCGTGGCCGGCGAGTAGCGCGGCGCGACGATCGAGGTCTCGCCGCTGGTGATCGCCCGGACGTTGGCGCCGTCCTGGTCCATCACCATCAGGCGCTTGCGCCGGTTCTCCTTGGGGCCGCTCTCGTCCACGAAGGCGATGCGGCTGTCGAACCAGGGGCCGAGGCCGGTGATCTTGGTGTAGACCGCGTCCGAGATCAGGTGGCCGGTGCGCCGGGCGTTGGCGGTGTCGGTGCCGTATTGCTGGCCGGTCATCTGCTGGCCCGAGGTTACGTCCCAGAGACGGAACTCGACCTTGAGCTTGCCCGAGGCGTCCCGCGAGACGCGGCCCGTCACGAGACCCTGCACGCCGGTGGCGCGCCATTTCTCGAAGTTCGGTGCGGCGTCGAAATTCGGCTGCTCGGGGAATCGGGCGTGGTCGAGGGGCGTGAAGTAGCCCGAGCGGCGCAGGTTGTTGGTCACCACGCCGGAGACGAGGCCGCCGAGGCTCGGGTCGCCGCCGAAATCCGCGATGGCGATCGGCAAGGGCTGGAAGTTGCCGCCGCCGATACGCAGCTGCAGCTGCGCCTGGGCCGGGGCCGCGAAGCCGACGGCGACCGTCAGCAGCGCGAGAAACGCGACGATGGGCGCGATCAGGCGCGCGGCTGAGGGCGCCGGAAGGCGCCCGGCGGAGGAAGTGCTGTGCATGGGTCGGATCCGAAGTGGCGATCAGACGGGGAGGCGGGTGACGGCAGGCGGCGCGGGTGGCGATATCAGGTCGCCGTGAATTCGAACTCCGCGTTGATGGCCTTCCAGTCGTTGTAGTACGGCGCGTAGGTGGCCGGAATGTTATACGGCGCACAGCGGCGCACCGCCCGGAGCGCGGCCTGCGCGATCGACTGGTCCACCCCGCTGGAACCGCCCCGCATGATCCGCGGCTCGGTGCTGAGCGAGCCGTTCGGGTTCAGCCGGATGTCGAGCACCGGCAGCACCACCCCCTGGGCGGCGCCCGGAGGCGCGGAGTAGCAGCGCTCGATCTGCTGCTGCAGCAGGCCGACCAGCGCGTCGCGCAGGGATGGCGACAGGCGCTGCGCGGTGCCGGTCGCGGCGCCCAGGGCCGCGACCTTCTGCACCGTATGGCCGGTCGCGCCGGTCGATTGCGACGGCGCCTTCGAGGCCAGCACCGAGCGGATGTCGCCGGCGTTGAACTTGTCGGCGAGCTCGGCCTGCTTGCGCGCCTTGGCCTCGCCGTCGGCCTTGGCCTTCGCGTCCGCCATCGCCTTGGATTTCGCCTTGGCGGCGGCCTCGGCCTTGGCGGCGGCTTCCGCCTTCTCGTGCGCGGCCTTGGCCTCGGCCATCTCCTTCTGGCGCTCGGCCTCTGCCTCGGCAGCCTTCCGGGCGGCTTCCCGGGCGGCCTCGGCCTTGGCGGCATCCGCCTTGGCCTTGGCCTCCGCCTTCGCGGCGGCGGCCTTCGCGGCTGCAGCCGCGGCTTCCGCCTCCTGCCGCTCGATCAGCTTGTCGAGCTGCTCGCGCTTCTCGGCCTCGGCCTTGGCGGCCGCCTTCGCCTCGGCCTTGGCCGCCGCGGCCTTCTCGGCGGCGGCGGCCTTGTCGGCCGCAGCCTTCTCCGCGGCTTTCTCCGCGGCCTTCTCAGCCGCCTTGGCGGCAGACTTCTCGGCCTCGCGCTTCTCCTCGGCGGCCTTGGCGGCTTTCGCCACCTCCTGCGGATCCGGCTCGGCGCGCAGGGGCATCTCGTCCGCGTTGGCGAGCTTCATCTCGGCCGTGCGCTTGGGCGCGGTCGGCGCGTCGGTCTTGGCGTTCTCGGGCTCGCGATCCTCGACCTTCTCGGCCTGGCGGTCGGCCCGCGGCTGGGCGTTCGGCATCGGCTTGTCGGCCTGCCGCTCGCCCTTGGTGATCTCGGAGAACTGGTTCTCGGTGATCACCTCGACGGGCACGCCCTCCTGCGTCTCGGGCAGGGCCGGGGCCGCCACGCTGAACAGCGCGAAGGCCAGCAGCGCCACGTGGGTGCCGGCGGAGATCCAGACACCCGGTTCCTTGCGGTCGAAGTGGAACTCCACGGTCCGGACCCTACTGATGCTCTGGCTCGGTCACGAGGGCGACCTTCTTGAAGCCGCCGCCGGTCACGATCGCCATCACCTGGGCGACGCGGCCGTAATCGACCCGCTTGTCGCCGCGAACGAACACACGCTCCTCGGTGCCGGTCTTGGCGGTCTCGAGCAGCTTCGGGATGATCGTGTCGTCGGTCAGCTCGTCCTCACCGAGGAAGACCTGGCCGGTCTGCCGGATCGAGATCGTCACCGGCTTCACGTCGGAATTGAGCGGCGAGGCCTTCGATTGGGGCAGATCGAGGGGCACGCCCACCGTCATCATCGGCGCCGCGACCATGAAGATGATCAGCAGCACCAGGACGACGTCGATGAACGGCGTCATATTGATCTCGTTGATCGGCCCGCCGCGCCGGCCCCTGCGCCGCCGCCGCTTGCCGCCGTGGGATGCGCCCGCCGCCATGCTCATGGATCAATCTCCTGGATCGGCCCGGTCAGGCGGCGAGCGAGAGGCGCTCGTCGATCTGGCGCGAAAGGATCGCGGAGAACTCGTCGGCGAAACCCTCCAGCCGCGATTGCGACTTCGAGACCTCGGCCTGGAGCTTGTTGTAGGCGAGCACCGCCGGGATCGCGGCGAACAGGCCGATCGCGGTGGCGAACAGCGCCTCGGCGATGCCGGGGGCGACGACGGCCAGCGAGGTGTTCTTGGAGGCCGCGATCGAGGTGAACGCGGTCATGATGCCCCAGACGGTACCGAACAGGCCGATATACGGGCCGGCCGAGCCGATCGAGGCCAGGAACAGCAGGCGCGATTCGAGCCGCTCGACCTCGCGCTGGATGGTGACGTCGAGCTGCTTCTCGATGCGCTGGGACAGGGACTGCACCTGACGGCCCGAGCCCTCGAACGAGCGCTTCCACTCGCGCATGGCGGCCACGAACACCGCCGCCAGCCCGGTGGCCGGGCGGTCGTTGAACGAGCGGAACAGCTCCTCCAGGGAGCGGCCGGACCAGAACGCGTCCTCGAACGCGTCCATCTCGGCCTTGGTGCGCCGGAACAGCAGCGTCTTGTCGACGATGATCGTCCAGCACCAGATCGAAGCGCCGAGCAGCCCCACCATCACGATCTTCACAACGAAGTGGGCCTGCAGGAACAGCCCGAGCAGCGTCATGTCGGCGACAGGCGCGGCCTGCATCGCGTCGGCTGGGTTCATCCGTCGAGGTCTCCTGCTCCGGATCGCGATGCGCCGGGCGAGGCCCGCGTCCGCCGGATCCGTGAGCGATATCAATGCTATCGTCCGCGAATCTGTCGAAAGTAAGGGCCGTCTTCACCCCGTAATCGGGCGGCATCGCACCGACTTCGTTAAGGGCGCGACAGGGTTAAGGATCGGTTTCGATCGGGGCGATCCTAGGGCATTCCAGGACATCGGCCGCGGTATGGGTCGCGTGGCGCCCGGCCGAGACTGGACCTCGCGAAACCGGGCCCGTTATTCTCATCCCTACGGCGAACCCGTCGCCGCGAGCCTCAGTCCAGGACGTGTCATGACCCTGCCCGTTCCGAGCCTCCACGGCCTGCTGCCCGCCGAGCCGGCCCGATTCCTCGGCTGGTCCTGCATCGCCGACCCGACCATCGCCGGAGCCCTGGCGCGCTCCGGCTTCGACGCCGTGCTCCTCGACCAGCAGCACGGCGCGCACGATTACCACTCCTGTTGTGCGGCGATCATCGAGGTGGCGCTGGCCGGCAAGCCGAGCCTGGTGCGGATCCCGGTCGGCGACTTCGCCATGGCGTCGCGGATGCTGGATGCCGGCGCCGCGGGCATCGTCGCGCCGATGATCAACAGCGTGGCGGACGCGCAGGCGCTGGCGGCCGCCACCAAATATCCGCCGGTCGGCCAGCGGAGCTGGGGGCCGGATCGCGCCATGTGGATGTCGGGCCAGAGCGACGCGACCGAGTTTCTCGCCGGCGCCAACGCCCGGGCGCTGACCATCGCCATGTGCGAGACCGCGGAGGCGATCGACGCGCTGGAGCCGATCCTGGCCCTGCCGGGCATCGACGGCATCCTGGTCGGCCCGGCCGACCTGTCGATCGCCCTGTCCAAGGGAAAGGCCATCGACCCGGCCGGCGCAGCGGTCACGGCCGCCCTCGGCGAGATCGTGCGCAAGACCCGGGCTGCCGGCAAATTGCCCTGCGCCTTCTCGCCGTCGCCCCTGCGGGCCCGGGAGATGGTCGCGATGGGCTTCCAGCTGGTCTCGGTCGAGTACGACGCGATGACCATCGTCAACGCCTTCGCCAAGCTGCTGCGCGACGCCGACCCGACGCGGGTCGCCTGACCGGACGCGTCAGGCTTCTCCGGACGGGGCGAGCAGCCGGCGCAGGGCCTCCGGCAGCCGGATGGCGCGGCCGTCGCGCACGCAGGCGACCGTGACGTCGGCGGCGACCAGCAGATCGTCGCCGCGCCGCACCTCCTGGGCGAGCTGCATCGAGGCGCCGCGCAATTGCCGGGTCCGGGTCACGATGGTGAGCTGGTCGTCCATGCGGGCGGGGCGGATGAAGTCGAGCGCCATCCGCCGGACCACGAAGACGAGGCCGCGGGCCTCCCGGTGCAGATCGGATTGATCGCCCGCCAGACCCCGGAGCAGCTCGGTCCGGCCGCGCTCCAGGAAGCGCAGGTAGCTGGCGTGATAGACGAAGCCCGAGAAGTCGGTGTCCTCGTAGTAGACGCGCACGCCCAGGCGATGGGGGGCGTCATCCGTCGGCGCGCCGGTGGGGGAGGTCTGTGCGCTCATCGAAAATCGTCTACGGCATGTTGCGGCCGCGGGGGAAGCAGCCGCCACGCCTCGCGCCGGGTGTTGGGGGATGAACCCGATACCCCTCCGACACGACGAGGGCCGCCCTGGGGCGGCCCTCGCGTGGTCAGGTCTGGACTGAACGATCAGCCGCCGATGCGGGCGGCCAGGCTCGCCGAGTGGGCGTGCTCGTCGGCGATGTAGGGCAGCGCCTCGCTGGCGAAGCGGCGGCCCTGGGCGCTGTCGCCCGACTTGGCGTAGGCGTCATAGAGCGCCAGGGTCTGAGCGTCGGACCGGGCCTGCTGATCGATGTAGGCGCGGTCGAAGGACCGAGCGTTCCGAGCCGACTGCAGCTGGGACAGGCGGGCCTGCCCGCGCTCGCCGAGGGCGACGCGACGACCCGGCTCGGTCGGGCTGTTGTCGACGATGCCGACCGCGCCGAGCGCGCCGCCGACGATGCTGGTGCCGAGGTTCGCCGCGATGGTCACCGGCGCCAGAACGAAGCCGACCGGGTTGCTCAGGTCGGTCTTGATGCCCTGGTTGTCAGAAACGACCGTGCCGTTGCGCGACAGCGAGGTGTTTGGCGGCAGGAGAGCCTCGGTGGTGGCCTTGCGCTCGACCAGCACGCGGTTGGCGTAGTTCCGGACGCGCGGGTTGCGCGAACGCTCGAGGGCGATGCGGCTTGCCTCGATGCTGGCGGCGTCCGAGCGCAGCGCCTCGGCGCGGAAGGCGGGGGTCTCGGTCGCGGCGGCGCCGACGCCCTGCTGGTTGGCGAAGGGCAGGATGCGGATCGGAAGCGCGTCCTGCGCCAGCACCGGGGTCGAGAGCGCGGCAGCGGAAAGGCCGAGGACGGCGAGCGTGAGTGTCTTCATGGAAGAAGGAAGTCCCTGGTGTTCTTATTGATGGCTCAAGGATCCGTCGGGATACAGTGACAAGAGCCACAGTCCCGCGATCCTGCCGGCGCCACGCAGACTGGCGCGGTCGGCATCACAACTGCCGCGTTGTGTGGCTGTTCCGCCGGCGGGATCGCGTTTGCGTGAGCCGAAGGGGGGCGGGATTACGCAAAAGCTTGGCAATATTGTCCGCCCGCCCGGGGAGAAACACTCACCGGTTGAGGCGCTTGGCCATGGTGCGGCGCACAGGTCCGGGGACATCGACCGAGCCGACGCAGGGGGCAACCCATGAACGCGGCGTGAACCAGCCCCGTCCCGACCGCATGGACGGTACGGGGATTCGGCTCAGGCCGCGTCGCCGTCGTCAAACAGACCGTCCTGCTGGCGTCGCGGCTCGGCGAAGCCCATGTGCCGGAACGCGTGCTTGGTCAGCACCCGGCCCCGGGGCGTGCGCTGCACGAAGCCGCGCTGGATCAGGTAGGGCTCGATGATGTCCTCAATCGCGTCCCGCGGCTCGGACAGGGCCGCCCCGATCGTCTCGATCCCCACCGGGCCGCCGCCGAACGAGGTGGCGATCAGCGTCAGGTACTTACGGTCCATCACGTCGAGGCCGACCGAATCGACGTCGAGCAGCTTCAGCGCCCGGTCGGCGATGGCACGCGTCACCGTCTCGGCCTCGGCCACGATTGCGAAGTCACGGACCCGCCGCAGCAGCCGGCCGGCGATGCGGGGCGTACCCCGGGCCCGCCGGGCGATCTCGTTGGCGCCCTCCGGCGACATGCCGAGCCCGAGCACCCGGGCGCCGCGGGCGACGATCTTCTCGAGCTCGTCGATCTCGTAGAATTCGAGCCGGATCGGGATGCCGAACCGGTCGCGCAGAGGCGTCGTCAGCAGACCCGCCCGGGTGGTCGCGCCGACGAGCGTGAACTTCGGTAGCTCGATCTTCACCGAGCGCGCCGCCGGCCCCTCGCCGATGATCAGGTCGAGTTGGTAATCCTCCATGGCCGGGTAGAGGATCTCCTCCACGGCCGGGTTGAGCCGGTGGATCTCGTCGATGAAGAGCACGTCGCGCTCTTCGAGGTTGGTCAGCTGCGCCGCGAGGTCGCCGGCCTTGGCGATGACCGGGCCCGAGGTCGAGCGGAAGTTCACGCCGAGTTCACGGGCCACGATCTGGGCCAGCGTGGTCTTGCCCAGCCCGGGCGGCCCGACGAACAGCACGTGATCGAGGGCCTGGCCGGTCATCTTTGCCGCCTCGATGAAGATCTGCATGTTGGCGCGCGCAGCCTTCTGCCCGATGAATTCGGACAGGCTCAGCGGCCGGATCGTCTGGTCCACGTCCTCGGCGCGCTTCTCGGGCGTCAGGAGCACGTTGGTCGGGGGCTTGGGCTTGCTCATGGACCTTCGCTCGTGGACCGGCTCGCCCGCTGGTTCAGGGGTCCACGGGAGCCGTCGCGTCCGGGCCGTTCCTCCTAATACGCGCCGGCCGCGAAGTCTAAGCGCCCGAGACGTCTCGGCGCCCCACCGGCGCCGTGCCGCAGCACACCCTCCCGCCCGACGCCGACCTGGAAGGCGCGGCATCGATGAAACCGAATTGGCGTGCCGCGCATTCCACTGACGAATCCGCAAACTCGGCCGCAGGGCACTGCTCCACCATGAATATCCGATCGACCGCTTTCGGCGCGGCCAGCGCCCTCCTGCTCTTCTCCGCCGTGTCGCAGGCCGAGGCCGCCCCGGCCGGCACCGAGACCAAGGTCGCCGAGGCCAGCCCGCAGCAGGTCCACCCCGTCGCCGCCATCGAGCGCGAGGATGACGCGACCTGCAGCCGGGCCCGGCGGCGCCTCTGGATCGAGGGCGAGGGCTGGGTGGTCCGCCGGATCACCACCTGCCGCTGAGATCGCGCGCTTCGTTTACGCACTCTGCCGGGGTGGCGGCCCGGAACGGCGGGTGATGGTGTCGGTTTTCCCGGATCGTTCCTGAAGCGCCGAGTCGTCGAAGCGTCGAGTCAGTGCAGCGCAGAGTCCTGGAGCCGCCCCCATGATCACCCGGACAGCCGTCACGCTCCTCACCATTCTCGTGGCGGCACCGGCCTCCGCGCAGGGCATCTACCCCTATGGGTCTGGCCAGGACGGCTTCGCCGGTCCGTTCGTGCGCGGAACCTATATCGGCGCGCCCCTGACCCGGGTGCCGCGGCCGAGTCAGATCGTGCCTGCGCCGTGGAGCTACGGGACCTACGGGGTCCCGACCGTCACCGGCATCGCGGCCGCGCCGGCCCTTCCGCCGACCCTCACGGTCATCAACGCCACCGTACCCGCAACGCGCCGCGCGGCCGGCGCGCAGATCATCTCGGTTCAGGTTCCCCGGCGCTGAGCGCGGCGAACCAGTCGGCGTAGGGCGTGTTCCGGACGAGGTGGCGGTTCAGGTCGGGGGCGTCGTCGCGCCACCAGACCGGGCCTCGCTCGCCCAGTCCGGTCTTCGCTTCGTCGACCGCGGCCCGGGCCGCGGCCAGCGCGGCGGCGGCGTCGGGTTCGCCCTCGCGCTCGGCCCGCTTGGCCGCCTTCACCGCCCGGCGCGCATCCATCAGCCCGGCCACCAGCGCCGCGCGATGCGCCTCCGGCAGGTGCGGGTTGGCGCGCCGCCACAAGCGACCCCGGACCGCGATGTAGCGCAAGTCGGGCGTGGTGAAGACGGCACTCATGCTGGAATTCGCCCTCTCTGTTCGGTCCAAGTTAAGTCTTACCCTGTAGACACCGGAGATCGGGTCCGGGTGATGCCATGCAGATCGTCGTCGTCGATTCGAGCCGTGTCGTCCTCCAGATCATCGCCTCCCTGATCGAGCCGCGCGGACATGAGGTGCACGCGTTCACGGATTCGGAACTGGCGCTGCGACACCTCGCCGCCACCCCGTCGGTCCGGGTCCTGATCACCAGCGTCGAGGTCCGGCCGCTCTGCGGCCTCGAACTCTGCTGGTCCGCACGGCTGCTCGCCGAGGAGCGCAGGCCGCTGCACGTCATCACCATGTCGTCCGCCCGCAACGTCCGCAGCCTGGCCGAGGCCCTCGACAGCGGCGCCGACGACTTCATCGAGAAGCCGCCGAGCGCCGAGGAGCTGAACGCCCGGCTGCGCGCGGCCGAGCGCATGATCACCATGCAGGAAGAGCTGATCCGCCTCGCCGAGACCGATCCGCTCACCGGGGTCTACAACCGGCGGGCCTTCTTCGACCGGGCGCGCATCGCCGCCGAGCAGGGCGGGCGCCCGGCCCGGATCTCGGCGATCCTGGCCGACATCGACCATTTCAAGCGGATCAACGACGAGCACGGCCACGACGTCGGCGACGTCGCCATCAAGGCCATGGCCGAGTTGATCGCCGGCGCCGGCATCGGCGGCCGCCTGGGCGGCGAGGAGTTCGGCATCGTCCTGCCGGGGTGCAGCCTGGACGAGGCGACCGCCCGGGCCGAGCGTCTGCGCGAGGCCGTGCAGGCACTGCGTATCCGTGGCAGCCGGCATGCGATCAACTTCACCAGCAGCTTCGGCGTCAGCACCTGGGTCGAGGGCGACGACGTCACCACCCTGCTCAAGCGGGCCGACCTCGCGCTCTACGCGGCCAAGAGCGGCGGGCGTAACCGCGTCGTGCCGTACCAGGGCGAGGCCACCTTGGCCGTCGCAAGCTGACACGGCCAAGCCGCCCCAGTCTGGCACGCATCGCCGCGGCATGGTTAAAGACGGCAACCCATATTGGCACACCAATTCGGAGCACGAAGACAGGAATCGCCCGAATCCGCGAATATAAAGCTTAATATTCGCCCCAAACTCGTGGAATGGATCTTGGAACTACGCATCCGATCCCGGCCCCTTTGTATCGCCGGGAGACGAAAGGTGCGAGGTCATGAGTACGGCCGTTGGCGTCCTGATCCTGGATGAACCGCAGGACCTGAGCGCGACTGTTCGCGCCACTCTGGAGCATATGCCGGAGTTTCACACGATCGGCGAAGAAGACTTGGACCGGGCCGATGCCGGATCCGCGGTCGCGCTGATCTTCCTCGACGAGATCCGGCTGGCGGATGGGATCGCGCGTCTGGTCGGCCTGAAGGAGCGGCAGCCGAACCTGCGCACCCTCGTGGCCTTCGGGGCGCTCACTGCCGACGATCTCCGGGCGCTGCTGGCGGCGGGTGCCGACGCCTTCGTGGCCCGGTCGAAGTCGCCGCGGGAGCTGGGCGCCGCCCTGCTCGCCCTGGCCGAGGGATCGGAGTGTCTCGTTCCCCCGGAGCAGCAGGCCGTGATGCCGGCAGAGCAGGGCGACAGCCTCGGGCTCACGCCGCGCGAGGCGGAGGTGCTGCGCTTCCTCAGCTCGGGCTTCAGCAACAAGGAGGTCGCCCGCCGCCTCGCGCTCAGCGTGCGGACCGTGGAGACGCACCGGCTCAACCTGCGCCGGAAGACGCAGACCGGACGGCTCAAGGATCTCGTCTCGCTGGCGCGCCAGCTCGGCCTGGCCCCGGTGGTCGACAGCGACCCGAACCGCCGCGGCGGGTCCGGCGGCAACCAGTCCCGGCATTGACCGGGATCCCGGGCAGCCCCACGCGGGGGCTGCCCCCCCTACGACGCGTCGGACCCGCGTACCCTTCCCCGAGCGCATGCCGCGTCAGCGGAACGCGACCCGGGACCCAGCATGAAACGACGCGCTGCGTCCGCGTTGTTCTCGATCGTGCCGCTACGCGGCGCTGTCCGTGCTGGGTCCCGGATCACCTTCCCCTGACGTTCCAGATTACGTGGCACCGGCGTGCGTGGCGGTGCGGGACCGCCCGGTGGTTTTCTTGACGGGGGCTGCTGCCTTGGCCCGGGCTGCCGTCCCTCTCGTCTTGCTCCGCTTACGGGCCGGAGCCGCGCCGGGCTTGACCTTCTTGCCCGCCTCGGCGTCGCCCCGCGACGCGGCGAGCCGGGCCTGCAGAAGGCCGAGCACCGCCGCCTCCTCGGAACGGAGCTTGCCGAGGTCCCCGCTCAACTCGGTCTCGACCGCATCCTGCACCTGGATCAGCAGGTCGCCTTCGAGGTAGCAATCGAGGACCTGGGGGTGGATGTAGCACTTCCGGCAGATCGTCGGCGTGTTGCCCAGGCGCCCGGCGACGCTCTCGATGGCCGCGCGGACGTTGCGCTTGGCTCCCGCCTCGCTGTCGAAGCTCTCGAACTCGCGCAGGGCCAGGGCCGCCAGGACCGTCCCGGCCCAGGTCCGGAAATCCTTGGCGGTGAAATCCTCGCCCGTGATCTCGCGCAGGTACGCGTTCACGTCCGACGAGGTCACGTCGCGCTGCACACCCTCGCCGTCGATATACTGGAACAGCTCCTGCCCGGGCAGGTCCTGGCAGGCTTTCACGATCCGGGCGACGCGCCGGTCCTTCAGCGAGACGTCCCAGATCTTGCCGCTCTTGCCCTTGAACCGGAACGACAGCTCGGCCCCCGCGATCCGGACATGCGGATCGCGCAGGGTCGTCAGGCCGTAGCTCTTGTTGGTTCGGGCGTAATCGTCGTTGCCGACCCGGATCAGCGTGGTCTCGAGCAGGTGGACCACCGTGCCGAGCACCTTCTCGCGGCACAGGCCCGGACGCTTCATGTCGGCATCGACCCGCCGGCGGATGCCCGGCAGGGCGTCCGCGAAGGCCATGATGCGCGAGAACTTGTTCTCCTCGCGGGCCTGCCGGAAATCGGCGTGGTAGCGGTACTGCTTGCGCCCCTTCGCGTCCCGGCCGGTGGCCTGGATGTGACCGTTGCCGCGCGGACAGATCCAGACATCGGTGTAGGCCGGGGGGATCGCCAGGGCGCGGATGCGGGCGAGGATCCGCTTGTCGCGCACCGGCGCGCCCTTCGCGTCGAGGTAGCGGAAACCGGTGCCGCTGCGCTTGCGGGTCAGGCCCGGCAGGCCGTCGTCGACGTAGACGAGGCCGGCTTCCTGGGCCGCCGCGCGCAGGGTTGCGCCGGTCTGGTCCGTCTCGGTGTCCGCCATGGCCGCCCCTCCCGGATACGCCGCCGGGATGACGCCCGGCGAGAAGGCCACGGTCAACCGGCGGCGCAGGCGTGCCGTTCCGGGCCTGCGCATCCGCCGCAGGCCGACGCCGCGGGCCGTGCTAGACGGAGCGGATGGACTTCGAACCCGCCCGCGACCCCCTCCCCAATCCCAAGCGAAGCCTGGTCTTCGTGGTCACCGAGGATTGGTTCTTCGCCTCCCACTTCCTGCCGATGGCGCGCGCCGCGATCGGCATGGGCCTGTCGGTCGCCGTCGTCACCCGGGTGCGGGCGCACCGCGCCGCCATCGAGGCGACGGGCGCCCGTGTCGTGCCGCTGGAGGCCGAGCGGGCGAGCCTCAACCCGATGGCGGCCGGCTACGCGGCCGGGCAGCTCGCCGGGATCCTGAAGGCGCTCGACGCCGACATCGTCCACTGCATCGCCCTGCGCAGCATCCTGGTGGGCGGCACCGCGGCCGCCATGGCCGGGATCCCGGCGCGGGTCTACGCGCTGACGGGCCTCGGCCTCGTCGGCGCCCGGGCGGACCGGATCGGGCGCGTCGCCCGGCTCGGGCTGAAGGCGCTGATCCGGGGCCCGCTGGCCTCGGCGCGGACCCGCTTCCTGTTCGAGAACCCGGACGACGCGCTGGCGCTCGGCCTCGACCCGTCCGAGCGGTCCGTGACGGTGGTCGGCGGCGCCGGCGTCGCCCTCGCCGCGTTCGCGCCGCAGCCGATGCCGCCGGCACCGCCCCTGAAGGTCGCCGTGGTGTCGCGCATGCTGTGGTCCAAGGGCGTCGACGTGGCCGTGGAGGCGACCCGCCTGGCCCGGTCCCGGGGCGCGGCCGTGGAGCTCGCCCTGTACGGGGCGCCCGATCCGTCGAACCGCCGCTCGATCGACGCGGCGACGTTGCGGGACTGGAGCCGCGACGGCGTCGCCTGGCACGGCCCGACCGAGGACGTCGCCGCAATCTGGGCCGGCCACCATGTCGCGTGCCTGCCGTCCCGGGGCGGGGAGGGGCTTCCGCGGACCCTGCTCGAAGCCGGCGCCTGCGGCCGGGCGCTCGTCACCACGGATGTCCCGGGCTGCCGCAGCCTCGTGCGCGACGGCATCGAGGGCCTGCTGGTGCCCCCCGGCGACGCCCCGGCGCTCGCCGACGCGCTGGTCCGGCTGTGCAACGATCCGGCCGAGGTCGCGACGTTCGGCGCGGCGGCGCGGGCGCGGATCGAGGCGGGCGGCTTCACCGAGGCCGCCGTCACCGATCGGGTCTGCGCCGTCTGGCGCGACCTGCTGGACGCCTGATCATGCGCGCCCCAGACGATCCGCAGGGCTTCATCCAGGCCAACACGCGGCTGCTGGCGGTGCCCTACGCGCCCGAGATCCGCCTCCACGTCGCCGACGAGGCGACCGAGCTCTGGCAGAAGACCGAGGACGAGTTGCAGGCGATCGGGCTGCCGCCGCCGTTCTGGGCCTTCGCCTGGGCGGGCGGGCAGGCGCTCGCCCGCTACATCCTCGACCATCCCGAGGTGGCCCGCGGACGCCGGGCCGTGGACTTCGCCTCCGGCTCCGGCCTGGTGGCGATCGCCGCCGCCCGCGCGGGCGCGCGGCACGTCGTCGCCAGCGACCTCGACCCGTTCGCCGTGGCGGCGATCGGCATCAACGCGGCCGCCAACGGCGTGGCCGGCCGGATCGACCCGGTCTCGGCCGACCTCCTCGGGACCCGACCGGAGGCCGACCTCGTGCTCGCCGCCGACGTGTTCTACGAGCGCGACCTCGCCCAGGCGGTGACCGCCTGGCTCATCGACCTGCAGGCGGGCGGAGTGACGGTGCTGATCGGCGACCCGGGGCGCACCTACCTGCCGCGCGTGCGCCTGGAATGCCTGGCGACCTACGCGGTGCCGGTCTCCCGCGCCCTCGAAGACGCCGAGATCAAGCAGAGCCACGTCTGGCGGTTGCGGGGGTGAGACGTTGGCCGGCGCGTCGCGCGTCCAATCGATCCGGCCGCGGCATCGAGGCTTCATCCGCGGCCGGAATGCGTTACCGTGCGGCCGGACCGCGAGATGCGGGCGCGCCTTCGAAAGATGCGTCGCCGGGCGCTCGGCGGGCTCGGGATTTGCGCGTGTCCCGCCTCCGGGCGCGCGGCGTCTGAAAGAACATGTCCAGGTGAGCGTCGAGTCGTGAGCGTCAAGCCGAGCCTTCCCCGTGTCGTCGCCTTCTCCGGAAGTGCCAAACGACCGTCGCGGACCCGCGATCTCGTGACGGCGGTCGGCGCCGAGCTCGGGCGGCTGCGCCGGATCGAGCTGACGGTCTTCGATCTGGTCGATGCCGGCCCGGGCATCGGGGCGTCCCTGCGCGCGGACCTGCCGCTGCCGGCGGCCCACCTGATCGCGGCGATCGAGGGGGCGGACGCGCTGATCGTCGGGACGCCGGTCTACCAGGGCGGCTATGCCGGGCTGTTCAAGCACGTGTTCGACTTCGTCGATCCGGCGCGGATGGCGGGCATGCCGGTGGTGCTCACCGCCACGGGCGGCGGCCTGCGTCACGCCCTTGTGGTCGAGCACGGCCTGCGCCCGCTGTTCGGCTTCTTCGCGGCCCACGTCGCGCCGACCTCGGTCTATGCCGGCCCCGAGGACATGGCGGACGGACAGATCACCGACGCGACCGTGGCCGCCCGCCTCGCCACGGCCGCGGTGGAATTGGCCGCGCTGCTGGACGTGGCGCGGGCGATCGACGCCGGCGCGGCGGCCTGACGCGGGAACGTCCCACGTTTGCAGAGGATCCGGAGCGGTTCTACACCGTCAGCCTGGCATCGTTCCAAACCGTGATCGGGCCCGGCGTCGGCTGACGGCGCCTTCCCGTTCAAGCCCGCGGTGGACGAGGCCCATCCGCGAGGGATCATGGCAGGTTCAACCATCTCGGCCGGCAGGAAGGCGGACCGGAAGGCGGGCACGCCGCTTCCCGCCACCTACGTCACGGCGTCCGGCCTGCCGCGCCACCATCCGGTGTCGCAGGCGCTGCACTGGGTCACGGCGGCTCTGGCGCTGGCGGTCCTGCCCCTCGCCTGGGTGGCGGTGAGCCTGCCGCCGGACCCCGCCAAGGGCAGCCTGTTCGTGCTGCACAAGTCGGTCGGGCTGACGATCCTGGCGATCGTGGTCCTGCGGATCGTCTGGC
The DNA here is from genome assembly GCF_008040085.1 of Methylobacterium sp. WL7. Classification (NCBI taxonomy): domain Bacteria; kingdom Pseudomonadati; phylum Pseudomonadota; class Alphaproteobacteria; order Hyphomicrobiales; family Methylobacteriaceae; genus Methylobacterium; species Methylobacterium sp. WL7. Next base: position 120,589 of record NZ_VRVG01000001.1, read on the forward strand.
GCATGATCCGGCCGGCACCGCCGGATCCCCTGGTGCCGCGGCTGCTGACGCTGATCGGCCGGGTCAACCATTGGCTGCTCTACGCCATCTTCCTGATCATGCCGATCAGCGGCTACCTGCTGAGCGCGCTCTCGGGACGGTCCACGCCATATTTCTGGCTGTTCACCATCCCGGGCCTGACCAAGGACGACGGCGCGCAGAAGATCGCCGAGTCGATCCACCTCGTCGGGCAATGGTTCGTCTACGCCCTGGTGCTGCTGCACATCGCCGGAACGGCCTGGCACCTCGTGATCCGCCGGGACGGCCTGCTGGAGCGGATGCTCCCGGTCCAGGACGGGCGCGGATCGCGATAATCAATCGACCCGGCGCAGCACGAAGGTCGTGCCGACCTCGGGCTCGCGCCGCCACCGACCGTCGCCGCTCGGCACCAGGTCGATGGTGTGGCCGCGCTTGGCGGTGAGCGTCATGCGGCCGTTGGCGTAGCGCCAGCGGACAGGATCGAACACTTCGAGCCCGCCATCGTGGCAGCCCGGGACCACGTGGACGCCGCCGCCGGCCCCGTCGAGGGTGATCCGGCAGGTGTCGCGCTCCTGGAATCGGTCGAGGGCGTAGGTGCCCGGCGCGGGCCCCGGCGCCGCCGTGGCGGTCGCGGCCGTGGTGCGCTGCAGTTCGGCGGGCACCGACGGCGCCGTCTGCAGCGGAGCGTTCGTCGCGGGCGCCGCCTCGATCCCCGCGATGGCGGGGGGAGCGGGCGGGCGCATCGCCGCGATGTCGAGGGGCACCAGGCTGTAGGTCTCGCCGCCGTCCGGCTTGGCGACGAGGCTGCGCTGGTCCGGACGCCGGACGAATTCGAGGATCGGGCGGACGTTCCGGTCGACCAGGCGCACGCCCCGGTCGCTGAACAACCAGCCGGCGACGCCGTTCACGACCGGCAGGGCGCGCCGGCACCCGGCCGGGAAGCTGATCCTCTGGCCGGACTCGCCGTTCTCGCTCCGCAGGGTCATGACGCAGCGGCGGTTTGTGCCATCGCGCGACAGGTCCCAGGTCCCCGGCACCTCGTTGAGCCGCTCGGGGAGGCTCGGCGGGGCAGGTGGG
>NZ_VRVG01000200.1:0-6440 GCF_008040085.1 Methylobacterium sp. WL7
CCCCGGGACGCCGTCCCCGGGGCCGCCCCGAAGATCTCGTTCGTGTCGCTGGGCTGCCCCAAGGCGCTGGTCGATTCCGAGCGGATCCTCACGCACCTGCGCGCCGAGGGCTACGAGCTGGCCCGCCGCCACGACGGGGCGGACGTGGTGATCGTCAACACCTGCGGGTTCCTCGATTCGGCCAAGGCGGAATCGCTCTCGGCGATCGGCGAGGCCATGGCCGAGAACGGCCGGGTGATCGTCACCGGCTGCATGGGCGCGCAGCCGGAAGAGATCCGCGCGAAATACCCGGACCTGCTCGCCGTGACCGGGCCGCAGGCCTACGAATCCGTGGTGGCGGCGGTCCACGAGGCGGTGCCCCCGGCCCACGACCCGTTCCTCGACCTGGTGCCGCCGCAGGGGATCAAGCTCACCCCGCGCCACTACGCCTACCTGAAGATCTCGGAAGGGTGCAGCAACCGCTGCAGCTTCTGCATCATCCCGAGCTTGCGCGGGAACCTCGTCAGCCGCCCGGCCGGCGACGTGCTGCGGGAGGCCGAGAAGCTGGTCAAGGCCGGCGTGAAGGAGCTGCTGGTCGTCTCGCAGGATACCAGCGCCTACGGGGTCGATATCCGCTACAGTGAGAGCCCGTGGCGCGACCGGAGCGTGCGGGCGAAGTTCTACGACCTGACCAAGGAGCTCGGCGAGCTCGGGGCCTGGGTGCGGCTGCACTACGTCTACCCCTACCCGCACGTGGACGAGGTCATCCCGCTGATGGCCGAGGGTAAGGTGCTCCCCTACCTCGACATGCCGCTCCAACACGCCAGCCCCTCCGTGCTCAAGCGGATGCGCCGGCCCGGCAACCAGGAGCGCCAGCTCGACCGGATCCGAAGCTGGCGTCAGACCTGCCCGGACCTCGCGATCCGCTCGACCTTCATCGTCGGCTTCCCGGGCGAGACCGAGGCCGAGTTCGAGGAGCTGCTGGCCTGGCTGCAGGAGGCCAGGCTCGAGCGCGTCGGCTGCTTCGAGTACGAGCCGGTGGCCGGCGCCACCGCCAACGCCCTGGGCGACCTCGTGCCGCCGGAGCTGAAGGCCGAGCGCAAGCGCCGGTTCATGGAGACGCAGAACGCGATCTCGCTCCGGCTCCAGCGGGCCAAGGTCGGCAAGCGGCTGGCCATGATCGTCGATTCCGTCGAGGGCGGGATCGCCAAGGGCCGGTCGAAGGCCGACGCCCCCGAGATCGACGGCACCGTCCACGCCGCGTTCCGGCGCCCGGTGCGCTCCGGCGACATCGTCACCGTGAAGATCGACCGGGCCGACGCCTACGACCTCTACGGCAGCGTGACCTGATTTTTCCGGATTGCACGCGATCCCCTGTGCGTCGTCGGATCGGATCGGTTGACCCGGGCGTCCGGTCTGGCATGTCTGGAACATAGCAGGAACTTCAGCCCGGACCCCGAGGCCGCGATGGATCCGGAGGTCGCGCTCCGCAAGATCATCCATATCGACATGGACGCGTTCTACGCCTCCGTGGAGCAGCGCGACGATCCCGGCTTGCGCGGGCTGCCGCTCGCTGTCGGCGGCTCCCGGGAGCGCGGCGTGGTGATGGCGGCGAGCTACGAGGCGCGGCGGTTCGGCGTGCGCTCGGCCATGCCGTCGGCCACCGCCCGGCGGCTCTGCCCGGACCTGCTGTTCGTGAAGCCGCGCTTCGAGGTCTACCGGGCGGTCTCGGAGGAGATCCGGGCGGTGTTCGCCCGGCACACGCCGGTGATCGAGCCGGTCGCCCTGGACGAGGCCTATCTCGACGTCACCGAGAATCTTTTGGGACTTCCCACCGCGACGGCCGTCGCGAAGGCGATCCGGGCCGAGATCCTGGAACGCACCGGCCTCGTCGCCTCGGCCGGGGTCTCGTACAACAAGTTCCTGGCCAAGGTCGCCTCCGACTACCGGAAGCCCGACGCCCTGTTCGTGATCACCCCGTCCATGGGGCCGGATTTCGTGGCCGCCCTGCCGATCGGCCGGTTCCACGGGGTCGGGCCGGTCACCGAAGCGAAGATGAAGCGCCTCGGCATCGAGACCGGGGCCGATTTGCGCGCCTGGGATCCGGACCGCCTACGCGAAACATTCGGGTCGGCCGGGGCCTATTACCACGCGGTCGCCCGCGGACTCGACATGCGGCCGGTCCGCGCCCACCGGGTGCGCAAGTCGATCGGGGCGGAGACCACCTTCTCGGAGGACACGGCGGCCTTCGCCACCCTGGCCGAGCGGCTCGCGCCCCTGTTCGACAAGGTCTGGGGCGGGGCCGAGGCCAAGGGCATGCGCGCCCGGACCGTGACCCTGAAGCTCAAGTTCTCGGACTTCGCCCAGGTCACTCGGGCGAAGTCCCTCCCCGCCCCGGTGGCCGACCGGGCCGCCCTGGAGCGGATCGGGCTGGACCTGCTCTCCGGCCTGTTCCCCCTCCGGCGCAGCGCGCGGCTGATCGGGATCGCGCTCTCGGGGTTCGAGCAGGGGGAGAAGGAGGAGCCGCTGCAGCTCGGGCTCGGGCTCTGATCCGCCTGGGCCGGTCCATGGTGCTCGCGCGAGGGCTGTGCGGCGCCACACGTCAGGTGCGACTCATCAACCACAGATAGGAGCGATCCGGTGGGGCCGGCGTTGCCCGCCACCCCACGAACCGAAGGTCCCGCCCCAATGACGAAGCCGATCTCCCTGGCCCTGGCCGCCGCCCTGCTGCTCGGCGTCCCGGTGGGTGCCGCCCGCGCCGACAGCACGGCGTCCTTCGGGGCCGCCAACGCGATCCTGCTGCGGGGCTACACCGCGAGCCCGCCGCAGCTCTACGTGTCCTCGGGCGGCCCGGGCGCCGGCTTCCTCACCGATGGGACCGCCGCGCCGCAGCGGCCGAAGGTCCCGGCCCGCGCCCGCTGACGTCGAGAAGCCCGGGCCGGGCAGGCCCGGGCGTCTCGGATCAGGCGTCTCGGATCAGGCGTTCTTGCGCGGGCGGTGGTTCGGATCGATGCCGCCGTCCGGCTTGGTCTCGTTCTCGACGTCGCCCTCGAAGGTCGAATCCGCCTCGAGATCTTCCGGGTCGGCGCCGCTCATCCCCTTCGAGGTGCCGATCCCGGGATTGCCCTTGAGGTCGGCGTCCGTGGGCGTATCGGTCTTCGGGTGCTTGCCTGACATGCTGGCTCCTCTTGGCTGGTGCCGGTCCAACGCGTCGGGACGGGGGCGGTGGCGCGGGCGCCGTGCGGCGGTTCGCCTCCCGATCCCCTCTCGATCCCCCGCGCGCCGACAGCCGGCCGCCGGGTGACGCGCTACGCGATCTCGGCCGACCCGATCCGGCGCACGCCGGCCGCCTCCATCCGGGCCCAGGCCTGGGCGAGGGAGCCGTCCACGTCGATCCCGCGCACGGCATCCTCCACCACCCGGACCTCGAAGCCCGCATCGCGGGCATCCAGCGCGCTCCAGAGCACGCAGAAATCGGTCGCGAGGCCGCACAGGACGACGCGGGTGATGCCGCGTTCCGCCAGCGCGCCGGCAAGCCCGGTGCGGGTGATGCGGTCGGCCTCCAGGAACGCCGAGTAGCTGTCGACCCGGGGGTCCAGGCCCTTGCGGACCACCAGGCTCGCCCGGTCGGTGGCCAGCCCCGGCGCGAAGCCCGCGCCCGGGCTGCCCTGGACGCAGTGCCGGGGCCACAGCACCTGCGGGCCGTAGGGCAGCGCCACGGTCTCGAACGGGGCCCGCCCGGGATGGCTGTCGGCGAAGGAGACGTGGTCGGCCGGATGCCAGTCCTGCATCAGCACCACGTGGCGGAAGCGGTGCTGGAGCGCGTTGATCGGCGCGACCACCGCGTCGCCGTCCCGGACGGGGAGGGCCCCGCCCGGCAGGAAGTCGACCTGCACGTCGATGACGAGGAGCAGGTCGGCGGCGCCGGGTGTCACGGCAGCATCACGATCGAGCCGGTGGTCTCGCGTCCGGCCAGGTCCCGGTGCACGGTCTGCGCCTCGGCGAGCGGGTAGGTGGCGTTGACGGCGATCTTCACGGCGCCGTCCCCGACCGCCTTGAACAGGCGGGCGGCCGCCTCCTCCAGGGTGGCGCGGTTCGACGAGAACGTCGCCAGCGTCGGCCGCGTGACGTAGAGCGAGCCGCGCGGGGCGAGCAGGCCGAGGTCGAGGCCGGTGATCGGACCGGAGGCCGAGCCGAAGCTCGCCAGCAGGCCCATCGGCGCGAGGCTGTCGAGCGAGCCCATCAGGGTCGCCTGCCCGACGCCGTCATAGACCACCGGCACGCCCTTGCCGCCGGTGATCTCGCGCACCCGCTTGGCGACGTCCTCCTCGCGGTACAGGATGACGTGGTCGCAGCCGTTCTGCTTGGCCAGCGCCGCCTTCTCGGGGCTGCCGGCGGTTCCGATCACGGTGGCGCCGAGGTGCTTGGCCCATTGGCAGGCGATCAGGCCGACGCCGCCGGCGGCCGCGTGCCACAGGATCGTGTCGCCGGGCTTCACCGCGTAGGTCCGGTGGAGCAGGTACTCGGCGGTCAGGCCCTTGAGCATCATGGCGGCGGCGGTTGTCTCGTCGACGCCGTCGGGGATCGGAACCGCCGCCGCGGCCGGGATCACCGCCTCCTCGGCGTAGCAGCCGTCCGGCACCGAGCCGTAGGCCACCCGGTCGCCGGGCTTGATGTTCGAGACCCCCTCGCCCACCGCCGTGACGGTGCCGGCGCCCTCCTTGCCGGGGGTGTAGGGCAGGTGCGGCGACTTGTAGGCGCCGGTGCGGAAGTAGATGTCGATGAAGTTGACGCCGATGGCGGCCTGCTTGACCCGGATCTGCCCGGGGCCCGGCTCGGACAGGGGCACGTCCTCGAACTTCATCACCTCGGGGCCGCCGTACTCGTAGACCCGGATCGCCTTCGGCATCGTCGTACTCCGCTCAAGCCCCGTTGCGCCGGCCCCGTTGCGCCGGGACATCGCGGACTCGAGATAACGGAGCACCCGCGGGAGGCAATCGCTTTTTGCCGTTCGCCCGGCGGTTGCGGCCCGATCTGAAACCCGGATCCTGGATCCGGCGCCCCGCGCCGCCTATCTTGAGGCCGACCACCCTCCGACCGGAAGTCCCAAAAAATGTCCGGCACCACCCGCACCAGCGCCGACCTCGACCCGCGCCGCCGCCGCCTTCTGTTCCAGTCCTGGCACCGGGGCATCCGCGAGATGGACCTGATCATGGGCCGCTTCGCCGACGCCGAGATCGGCACCCTGTCGGAGTCGGAACTCACCGAGTTCGAGGCGCTGATCGAGGTGCCGGACCGCGACCTGTTCAAGTGGCTCACCGGCGAGGCCGAGACGCCGTCGAACTACGACACCGCGGTCTGGCGCCGGGTGCGGGCGTTCCACCGGCACGACGCACCGATCCATTCCTGACACGAAAGCGCGCGATGGACGAGCCCAAGCCCCCCTACGACCACCCCGCCCGGTCGATCGCGACCGAACTCGTGGTGCGCATCATGCTGGAGATGATGGAGCGCGACGACCCGGCGCTGCGCGCGGAGATCCTGCGGCAGGCGACCAGTCGGGCCGCCGCGATGACCGAGACCATGCCCAACGCCGACTTCTTCCGCGGCCGGGTCGAGGCGGCGCTGGCGGAGATCGTCGGGGCTGACGCGTGAAGTCGAGGGGGCTTAGCGCCCCTTCCCGGCCGCCCGCATGTGGTTCCGCAGCACGGCGTTGATCCGGGCTTGGTAGCCGCGGCCGGCTTTTCGGAAGTATTGCAGGACGTCGCTGTCGAGCTTGATCGATACGGCTTCCTGAGTGGGGGGCGAGGCCGCACGTTCCCAGAAGGCATCGTCGAGGCCGGGGTGGTCTAGGTCAGTCGCGCTCATGCGCTCGACCTCGTCCTCTGTAAGAGCCGCGAGCTTGGCGCGGTCGCTCTCGGCAACCACGGGCCGGAACGCGCCATCGGGATGGCGTTGCAGCAGCGTTCCATCCGCCAGGCTCATGAACGTGATCGCATCAGCGTTCGCCATAGCGTGCGCGCTCCTTCCTGTTCGCGGGCCAAGCGGTGATGAGCCACGTAACCGGTCCGCGCATAGTGTAGACGACAGTGAAGACGACAGTGAAAATGCCGCCCAGCGCCTGGCCGATGGTCACGCGGCGTTCCTCGCCGTAATCACGGCGATCGTCCAGCAGGTCGAGCCGTGCATCGTCGGCGAAAACCTCGGCCATATCCAACAGGTCGAAGTGCCGCGCCTCCAGCAGGAGCGCACGCTTCCCCGAATCGCAGCTAAACACGCGTTCCATGCTGGAGCGTAGCCACCAAATAGGGCACCGTCAGCCACTCGAACGCCGCCGCCGAAACGCTTTATCACGACGGCTCAATGGGCTAACGCCGGCCCGCGTCAGCCCTCCCTGTGCCCGGCGGGACTCCCCGCGAAAGACCCGATGGCCAAGCCCCAGCCGAAGTCCTCCCCGAAGC
>NZ_VRVG01000201.1:0-6389 GCF_008040085.1 Methylobacterium sp. WL7
TCGAGCGGGTTCGTGATCTTGGACAGCGACGGCGCGGCGGCCTGGGCGGCCGTCTGCACGGTGCCGCCGACGAGCGAGCCGGCCCCGCCCAGGGTGCTGGTCACGCCGCTGAACGCGCCGCCGACGATGCCCCCGACCGCGGAGGTCAGCAGGTACAGGACCACCAGGGTGGTCACCGCCCAGGACACCAGACCGTGCAGGCCCGCCGTCCCCGCGAGCGGCTTGCCGGACAGGCGCCCGGCGATGGCACCGCCGATCAGCGAGGCGACGATGCCCGAGGCGACGAACCAGATGCCGGCGCTCATCGACAGGGTCGAGGCGGCCGGGTTGTCGGCGGCGTTCATGCCGACGCTGGACAGCCCGATGCCGACGCCGAGCATGTTGAGGATCACCTGGGTGACCAGGGCCGTGGTGGCGCCGGCGAAGATCGCGCCCCAGGACACGTGGTGGAGCAGGACGGTTCGCGAGTCGCTCGCATGGGCGAGCGGTGCGGTCGAAAGGTTGGGGGACGTGGCCACTGGGTTACTCCTGGTCGTCGACCTGGTTGTCGACTTGGTCATCGGCTTGGTCTTCGTCATCTCGGTCGTCCCGGACGCGCGGCCCGGCCTCAGCGGCGGGTGTGCATCAGCAGGGCGAGGCCGTAGCCGACCGCCCCGGCGATCAGCAGCGCGACGACGGGGCTTTCCTCGACCTGACGGGCGACGGCACGGGTGCCCCGGCGGGCGTAGTCGCCGGCATGCTCGTAGGCGTCCTCGGCGTAATGGCCGGCGTCCTCGGCGTAGTCGGCAGCCTGGTCGGCAACCTGCCGGACCGTGTCCTTGGCCTGGCCGTAGAGGTTCTCGGCGGAGCCCTGCGCCTCGCGGAAGCGCCCCTCGACCGAGTCGCTCTTCGAGCCGGTGAGGTCGCCGACCGCGCCCTGCGCCTTGCCGACGAACGCCTTGGCGGCGCCCGTCACGCGATCCGTATCAACCATGATGTCTCTCCTGTCTGGGGGTCGGCTGGTGGCTTGGTGGTCGTGCGCCGCTCGACCCGGACTACGGGTTGCGCAGGATCCCGGGTTTCGCGTCGGACGTCTGCGAAGAGTGCTGAGCCTGGCCGCCGGCGGGGATCCCCGCGGCGCCGCTCGGCGTGGATGGGTCTCGATGGTCGAACCCGCCGTTGATCCGGTCGATACTAGAGTGGGGTCTGATACCGCTGGTTCAATGGTATAATTATACTGATTTGATCGGACTTATGTACTAGCTTCTCGCGTGGTGAAGCCGTTGTCCCGGCCCCAGACGATCACCTCGGTGCGCTTGTGGACCCCGAGCTTGCGGTAGAGGGCGGCGGCGTGGTTGCGCACGGTGTTGCGCGACAGGTTCAGCCGCTTGGCGATGGCCTCGTCGGAGAGGCCGGCGCAGACCAGCCCGAGGATCTGGCGCTCCCGGACCGTGAGGCTCTGGACGCCCTCGTCGGTGCTGTCGCGGCCGGGATGGCGCAGGCCCGCGAGCTTCTCGATCAGGCCGCGGCTGAACCACGAGGTGTCGGCCATCACGGTCTCGATCGCGGTGAACAGCTCGCGCTCGGAGCGCTTGCGCTCGGTGATGTCCTGGAGCACCGCCAGGACGTAGTCGTCCGCGCCGATCACCACCCGCTCGGCCGAGACGAGGCAGTCGATCTCGGTCCCGTCCTCGTGCCGCATGCAGGTCTCGAGGCCGAGGACGTAGCCGGTGCGCCGGACCGTGGCCTCGAACTTCGTCCGGGCGCTGTCCGAGATCCACAGGCCTAGCTCCTCGGCGGAGCGGCCGACGACCTTGTCCTGGCCGTAGCCGAAGATCCGCGGGAACGCCTCGTTGACGGCCGTGACGGCGAAGCCGTCGGCCCGGGCGAGCAGGGTCGGCACCGGCGTCATCCGGAACGCGGTGGCGAAGCGCGCCTCGCTCTGGCGCAGGGAGGTCTCGGCCTTCTTGCGCAGCTCCAGATCCGCGAAGGTGAAGAGCATGCACGGCTCGTCGCCCATCTCCATCGGCTGGCCGGCCACGATGACGAAGCGCGTGCCGCCATCCGGCAGCAGCAGGCAGGCCTCCATCTGGGGGATGGTCGCGCCGGCATTGAGCCGCGCCACCGCCAGCTCGCGCTGCTTGGCGCCGGCCAGGACGTCGACCTCGTAGGCGCTGCGCCCGATCACCTGGTCGCGGGTGTGGCCGGTCATCTCCAGGAAGCCGGCATTGACCTTGACGTGGCGCAGGTCGGACAGCCGGGTGATCACGGCCGGCGCCGGGTTGGCGTTGAAGGTCTTCTCGAACCGCTCCTCGGCCTCGAATTGCGGCGTGACGTTCTGGAGGATCAGCGCGAGGCAGCTCGGTTGCCCGGCCCGGTCGGTGGCGACCAGGCTGCGTAGGGAATGGACGAAGGCGACGTCCGGCTGGTCGGTGCGCACCACCTCGACGATGACATCGTGGAACGTCTCGCCCCGGACCACCCGCTCGATCGGGTAGGATTCGGGCGGCCGGTTGTTGCGGTAGCGGACGGAGAACCGGTCGCGGTAGGCGTCGACGGTCTCGCCCAGCTCCTCCAGGCTGCCGGCCCCGTGCATCGCCAGGGCGGCGTCGTTGGCCCAGGTGATCGTCTGGTCCGGCTCGACCAGGATCACGCCCTCGGTCAGGCCGGCGATGATCTGCCTCAGCTCGTGTCTGTCGACGCCCGCGGTCACGGTGGTTCAGCTGCCTCGCCTGGTGCGACCCGGACTGGATCGGCGGCGGGTAACAGGCGGCGCACCCGGTTGTTCCCTTGTGCGCAATCGGATTGCTGGTATATTTTACTTAGGTCAGTAATCGAGGGGCATGGTGTGGAGGTTGCGGCCGTAACCGAGGCAGCCGAGGTTTTGTACCTGTCGGAGTGGGATTTCGCGCGTGTCCTCGCTCTGCTCGAAGACCCCCCGCCGCCCAATGACAAGCTGCGGGCCGCGATCGCGGCGTTGCCCGATGACCTGTGATGCTGCCCGCTCGGCGTGGCGAGGTCCGAACACGAAAAAGGGCGGCTCCCGCAGGAACCGCCCTCCTCCAAACCGTCGATGAGACCGCGGATCAGCGCTTCGAGAACTGGAAGCTGCGGCGGGCCTTCTTGCGGCCGTACTTCTTGCGCTCGACGACGCGGGCGTCGCGGGTGAGGAAGCCTTCGCGCTTGAGCGGGGCGCGCAGCTCCGGCTCGTAGTAGGTCAGCGCCTTCGAGAGGCCGTGGCGCACCGCGCCGGCCTGGCCCGAGAGGCCGCCGCCGGCGACCGTGACGTTGATGTCGTACTGGTCGACGCGGCCGGCGATCTCCAGCGGCTGGCGCAGGATCATGCGCAGCACCGGACGGGCGAAGTAGACCTCGACCGGACGCTTGTTGATCGTGACCGTGCCGTTGCCCGGCTTGATCCAGACGCGGGCGACCGCGTCCTTGCGCTTGCCGGTGGCGTAGGCGCGGCCTTGCGCGTCCAGCTTCTGGACGTGGACCGGGGCCTCGTTGGCGGAATCGTCCGCGCCGGTATTCGCCCGGTTGAGGTCGGCGAGGGACTGGAGGGTCGCCATGATCAAGCGCTCACGTTCTTGCGGTTGAGGGCGCCGACGTCGAGCGCCTGCGGCTGCTGGGCCACGTGCGGGTGCTCGGCGCCCTTGTAGACGCGGAGGTTGCCGAGGATCTGCCGGAAGAGCGGGCCGCGGGGCAGCATGCGCTCGACGGCCTTCTCGACCACGCGCTCGGGGAAGCGCCCTTCGAGGATGAACTTGGCCGTGCGGTCCTTGATCCCGCCCGGATAGCCGGTGTGGTAGTAGTAGCGCTTCTGGACGTACTTGCGGCCGGTGAACTTCACCTTGTCCGCGTTGACGACAATCACGTGGTCACCGCAATCGACGTGGGGCGTGTAGGCGGCCTTGTGCTTGCCGCGCAGGCGCATCGCGACGATCGAGGCGAGGCGGCCGACGACGAGGCCCTCCGCGTCGATCACGATCCACTTCTTGTCGACCTCGGCGGGCTTTAGCGAGGTGGTCTTCATGGTGAGATCCCAGGGTTCCGACGCGCCGGAACCCCGACGGATCGGGACGCGGACAGCCTCGGGGTGCCGAAAAACGAGCCGCCGCGTGGGGAGCACGCGGCGGCGACGGCCGGTGGATAGCCGGGGATCCCCGGCGCGTCAACCGATAAAATCGAAATCCCGAAAACGGCTTGTTCTGGAATGACTTCGCATTGGCGGTATCATGGTACCGCGTCGCTCACTCCGGGCGTTTGCCGCGCTCCGCGATGGTGAGCCTCTGGACGCCCCGGCCCGCCAGAACCGGTTTCTTCGCGGTGAGGATGCGGGAGTTCACCCCGGTCCAGCCGATCTCCCCCGAGAGCCGGCCGTACTCGATCTTCGGGCAGCGGTTCATGATCACCGTGAGGCCGCGCGCCTCGGCCCGGGCGGCGGCGGCGTCGTCGCGCACGCCGAGCTGCATCCAGATCACCTTCGGCAGCGGGTCGAGGGCGAGCGCCTCGTCCACCAGCGGGCCGGCGGCGGCGGAGTTGCGGAAGATCTCGACCATGTCGATCGGCTCCGGGATCTCGGCCAGCGAGGCGGCCACCCGCCGCCCGAGCAGGTCCTGCCCGGCGAGCCCGGGATTGACGGGCGTGACCGCGTAGCCCCGGTCGAGCAGGTATTTCAGCACGATCCAGCTCGGGCGCGCCGGGTTCGCGGAGGCGCCGACCAGCGCGATCGTGCGCGTGTCGGTCAGGATCTTTCGGATCTGCGCCTCGGGATACCGCGCGTGCCGGGCGGCGAAATCCGGGTCCGGCGCGTCGGTGGTGCTGGTCTCGTGCATGTCGCGGATCCGCTCCCGCCGCATCATCGCAGGGCCGGCGGCCGTGCGGGCTCCCATCTCTACAGTCGCCAGACTTCGTGCCCAAGCGCCCGGAACGCGGCCGGATCGTAGAGCGACTTCACGTCCACGATCAGGCCCCCGGGCTTGAGCCGGGCGGCGATCTCCTCTGGGGGCCGTTCGGCATAGTCCCGATGCGGCACCGCCACCACCACGGCGTCGGCCTGGTCGGGCAGGTCGGCCCAGTCGATCAGGTCGATGCCGTACTCGGCCCTCGCCTCGTCCTTGCGCGCGCGGGGATCGTGGACCGAGACGGCGCAGCCGAACTCCGCCAGCTCCCGGATCAGGTCGGCGACCTTGGAGTTGCGCAGGTCCGAGCAATTCTCCTTGAAGGTCAGGCCGAGCACGATGACCCTGGCGCCCCGGGCGCTGCCACCCTGCCGGACGATCAGCTTGACGGTCTTGCGGGCGACGTGGGCCGCCATGCTGTCGTTGATCCGCCGCCCGGCCAGGATCACCTGCGGATGGTGGCCGACCATCGCGGCCTTGTGGGTCAGGTAATAGGGATCGACCCCGATGCAGTGGCCGCCCACCAACCCCGGGCGGAACGGCAGAAAGTTCCACTTGGTGCCGGAGGCCCGCAGGACCTCCAGGGTGTCGAGGTCGAGCTTGTCGAAGATCTGCGACAGCTCGTTCATCAGCGCGATGTTCAGGTCGCGCTGGGTGTTCTCGATGACCTTGGCGGCCTCCGCCACCCGGATCGACGAGGTCGCGTGGATCCCGGCCTCGATGATCGTCCCGTAGAGCGCGGTGAGCCGGTCCAGCGTCTCGGGCGTGTCGCCGGCCACGATCTTCACGACCTGGGCGAGGCTGTGCTCCCGGTCGCCGGGATTGATCCGCTCCGGCGAGTAGCCGACCCAGAAATCGGTTTTCCAGCGCAGGCCGGAATGCCGCTCCAGCACGGGCACGCAGACCTCCTCGGTGGCGCCCGGATAGACCGTGGATTCGAACACCACGGTCGCCCCGCGCCGCATGTGCCGCCCGACCAGCGCCGAGGCCTCGGTGAGCAGGCCGAAATCCGGGCTCTGGGCGTCGTCCACCGGCGTCGGCACCGTGACGACGATCACGTCGGCCTCCGACAGGCCGGCCGGGTCGTCGGTGATCGACAGGTGCCGGGCCGCCCGGAACGCCCCCGGCTCGATCTCGCCGGCCGGGTCGATCCCGTCCCGGTAGGCCGCGACCTTGGCGGTCGCGCGCTCGTAGCCGATCGTGCGCAGGCCCTGCCCGAACGCCAGGGCGAGCGGCAGCCCGACATAGCCCAGGCCGACGATGGCCACGCAGGTCGTTTCGGAGGGGGTGACGTCCATCGTGATGCCGTGCGGGGCGCGTGCCGCCCGGATCGGGTCATACCTGCTCCGGGCGGGTTTCGGTATGCGGGGGCAGGCGGTGGTGGTGCATCGCCTTCATGGCAGGCGCCTTCCCTCCCCCCTCTGCGGGGGAGGGTGGCCCGCGAAGCGGGTCGGGAGAGGGGAGCGACGCGTCCGGAAGAGCCGCTACGGTCGCCTCATCCAGTAC
>NZ_VRVG01000202.1:0-6328 GCF_008040085.1 Methylobacterium sp. WL7
GCTGCGGGTGGAGGGGGTGTGAGGGGCCCGTAGGGCAGTCCCCCCGCGACCCACGGTGACGTGATCGACCGCCCTTCCGCGTCCCGGAAGCGTCGCCTCGACAGCGCGGCCGCGCGACGGGCGGCGCAGGTGCCGGGCTACGGGGCGGGAGGTTGGAATATTCGGCACTCCCCAGCGGGGAAACCCAGCCTTCTTCCGGTGAAGGCTTGGCCGATGCAGCCACGCGCCGTCATCATGAATGGGGGGCAGGCCTGGGGAGGGGAATCGTCCGACCTGCGTGACCCGGAGGGCACCCGGAGACGACCCGGACGAGCCGCGGCGGGACATCGCCGCGCGCGTCCCGCCGCGGCTCGAGGGCAAGCGTTGCGGATCATGGACCGGCCGGCCCGACGGCTGTGCCTTGGCGACCCGCGAAAGCCGGCGCGATCGCGGTTGCGACACGCCCGCGCCGTTCCTGTCAGGTCAAACCCGCGCCACCAAACGCCGGGCGCAAGCATCTGCCAGTCCTTCGGCCACGGCCCTAAACGCGCTGTTAACCTTAATCAGTGATTGGCCAATGATTAATGGCGTCGCGCGGAGTGTACCTGTCGCCGCGCAAGGATGGCAAATTATGCGGCTGATCGTCGGCACATTGATCGTCTTCGCCTGCGTCTTCGGCAGCTACGCGGCGATGGGTGGCCACCTGCTCGTCCTCTGGCAGCCGTTCGAATTCGTCATCATCCTCGGTGCCGCCATCGGGGCCTTCGTCATCGGCAATACCGGGCCGGTGCTCAAGGCCGTGCCCGCCATGCTGGGTACGCTCGTGAAGGGACCGAAATACACGCAGAAAAGCTATGTCGAGCTGCTGGGGATGCAGTATTCATTGTTCAAGCTCGCGAAGTCGAAGGGCGCGATGGCGCTGGAGCCGCATATCGAGGATCCGGATGCGTCGACGCTGTTCAACGCCTTCCCGACCTTTGCCGCCAACCATCACGCCGTCGAGTTCGTCTGCGACTACATGCGTATGGTGACGCTGGGCGCCAACAACGTCTACGAGATCGACGCGCTCATGGACGAGGAGCTGCAGACGCACCACCAGGAGCAGGAGCGCGTCGTCTCGGCCATGCAGGCGCTCGCCGACGGGACGCCCGCGCTCGGCATCGTCGCCGCCGTGCTGGGCGTGATCAAGACGATGGGGGCGATCAAGGAGCCGCCGGAGGTGCTGGGCCACCTGATCGGCGGCGCGCTGGTCGGCACCTTCTTCGGTGTCTTCGTCGCCTATGGCTTCTTCGGGCCCATGGCGCAGTCGCTCAAGAGCCTCTTCGAGGCGGAGTCCAAATACTACCTGTCCCTCAAGGCGGGTCTGCTCGCCCATATCGGCGGCCAGCCGCCGGTGATGGCGGTGGAATTCGCCCGCAAGTCCCTGATGAGCGACGTCCGCCCGACCTTCAACGAAGTGGAAGCGGCAACCGCCGCTCTCCCCGCCCAGATCTGACCCAAGCGCAAGCGGGGACTCGATGGCCACGATCATCATCAAGAAGGTCAAGAAGGCCGCGCACGCGCATCACGGCGGGGCCTGGAAGATCGCCTATGCGGACTTCGTGACCGCCATGATGGCGTTCTTCCTGCTGATGTGGCTGATCAGCATGACGACGCAGGAGCAGAAGAACGGTTTGGCGGAATACTTCGCGCCTTCGGCGTCGAGCCCGGCCACCAGTGGCGCGGGCGGGATGCTGTACGGCACCGCCCTCGACACGTCCGGCAACAAGGCGTCCACGCCCCGCGACGCAGCGAGGGGCTCCGCCGAGCGGGACGACAGGGCGCGCGCGACCACTCCGGGCCGCGCCAGCGATCTCGATGCCAGCCGGTCGGCCTCCAGCGTGCAGGCCGATTACAGCGCCATCGCCAGCCTCCGGCAGGCGCTCCAGACGTTGCCCGACATCGCCGAGCTGTCGAAGAACATCGTGATCGAGCCGACCAAGGAGGGCGTGAACGTGTCCCTCGTGGACCAGGACGGCCGCTCCATGTTCCGCGATGGCTCCGTCGAGCCCCACGAGCGCACCCGTCGCGTCCTGGAGACGCTCGCGCCCGCCCTGCGCCAGCTGCCCAACCGCCTGTCTGTCACGGGCCACACGTCCGCCATGCGCCCGGGTTCGGCGCGGGCCGTCGAACCCTGGAACCTCACCGCCGGGCGCGCGCTCGCCGTGCGCGAGATCCTGGCGGGTTCCGGGGTTCCCAACGACAACTTCATCTCCGTGGTGGGACGTGCCGACACCGAGCCGGTCTTCCCCGACAACCCCTACCTGGCGCCGAACCGACGGGTGACGATCACGCTGCTTCACGCGACCCCGCCGGCGCCCGCGAACCTGTTTCGCTGACGACGAGGCGCCTCCCGCGAAACGCTCTCCGCGCCGGCCTGTGTAGCTACGGGTCGGAGCGGTTCGAATTTGGATCTCTCCCCAGCGCGGAAGGCTCAGCCCTCCTCAAGGGACGGCTTGATCGATGCCGCCACGCTTCGTCGTCCCGGGGCCGCGCAGCGGAACCCGGGGTCCAGAGACGCCGATGTGTCAAGCTCTTGCACGGGCAGCATTTCCGGGCTCCGGGCTCGCCTGCGGCACCCCGGAGTGACGGCGCGGGTTCTCAGAGAGGGGGTATCGATCCTCGGGAGATGAATCGTCCAGCCGGCGTAACCGGAACTCATGTAGAGCGGGCGTCTTCTCGGGTGCGCGTGGTGTCCGTCCGGGATCGAGGTCAGCCCGCGCTGTTGGATCGCGGCCGGCATGCTGGCGCCTTGCTGACCATCGTTCTCGGGTTGCGCGGTGAGTTCCGGTGTCGAGCCAGGGCGGTAGGCCCTGACCCGTGGAACGCCCGCTACCCGAACGCCCCGACCTCGTGCTGGATCATCCCGGAGATCTCCCGCACCTGGTCGAACAGGCGGCGGATCGGCTGGAACAGGTTGGCGTGCTCGGCCTCGTAGGTGCCGACATCCCGGGGGCCGGCGGGCTCGCCGAAGTTGAGGCCGAGCGTCGGGTCCGGGGTGACCGGGAAGATCGCGTCGAGCAGCGTCAGGCAGCCGTCGATGTCGAGGCGCAGGACGCGTTCGAGCAGCTGCTCGCGGGAGATGCCGGCCTGCGGGCGGAAGCCCGGGATGTGAACCGCCAGGAACCAGATCCGGTGGATCAGCGCCAGCCGCAGGGCGTGCAGCAGGGTCAGACGGGCCGACATGCCGGGCAGGTCCGGGGCGGCGGTGGTGAGCGCCAGCCAGTCGCGGGTCAGGCGGCCGAACAGGCCGCGCAGGGACGATGCGAGGTCGAGGCGCTCCAGCGCGCCGGCGATCACCACCAGCTCCTCCCGGCGGAAGTCCTTCTGGGTCCGCCGGGCCCGCTCCAGCCACACGGCCGGGTCGAGGGTGTCGATATAGGCGCGCAGCACGTCGAGGTCGCCCAGCGCGGCGGCATGCTGGACCAGCCGGAACGCCCGCGAGAAGCGCACCGAATCCCGGCGCATGTCGCGGAACAGGTCGGGGCCGCGCTGGGCGGCCCGGCCGATCCCGTGGAGGGAATTGGCCAGGAAACCCAGCTGATGCAGGATCGCGTTGTTGGGGATCGCCCGCATCTGGGTCGGATGGGTGATGCGTGCCGGCCCGCCGTTGTCGGTCTGGCGCGCCACCGGGCGGGAGCCGGTGCGGTCGATCAGGCTCGGGCCGAAGGTGCCGAGCAGGGCGGCGTAGCCCGGGTCGTCGACCAGGGCCTCCATGTCCTGCCGGGCGGCGGTGAAGAATTCCAGCGCGAAGTCCGGCTCCGAGTAGATCGGGTCGTCCTTCGCGTCGCCCCCCGCCGCGGTGTCGTTGAGGGCATAATCCGAGAAGCTGTCGTCCTCGGCGATGTCGAGGGCGTAGACGTGCTCGGCGATGCGGGCGACGCTGGCCTGGGCCAGCGCCTCGGTGCCGTAGAGCAGGTAGCCGTCGGTGCCCTGGAAGCTCGATTCGAGCCGCACCTTCAGGCCGGCCTTGCGGGCGCGGTCGCGGGCGTCCTCGGGGGCCAGGTAGGCCAGGCGGTCGCGCAGCGAGGTCGGGTGAGCGCCCCGGCCGATCGATTCGCCGTGGGTGTCGAAGATCGCGAGCTCGACATCGGCCAGCCCGTTCTGGACCAGCATCTCGGTGATGCGCAGGCGCAGCCGCTCGATCCAGAACGTGGCGGCGAGCTGGCCGACATAGCGGCCGGAATCGGAGTAGCCGAACTGCACGGTGAGCCGGCCGATCCGCTTGAGGTACTGGCGCCAGTGCGGGTTGCGCAGGGCGTCGTCGAGCACCCGGATGCCCTGCTCCAGGGCGCTCGCGGTCTCGAACAGGGGCGTGATCTCGAGCTTGTCGGCGATGCCGTAATGGCGCGCGAGCCACAGGGCGGCCAGCAGGGTGTAGCCGGTCTCGGTCTCGGCGATCAGGAAGCGCACCGGGTGGGTGCCGTCAACGTGCTTGAGGATCTGGGCGATGGTCATCATCAGCCGGGCGGCCGAGGCCCGCTCGGCGGCCAGCGCGCCGAAATCCACCGCCACCGGCCGGACGTCGTTGAGCAGGCTGTGGATGGTCGCCAGATGCGAGCGGCGCTGGGCCGAATCGGTCGGCTCGCCCTCCAGGTCGATCACCCGGCGCACGGCGTTGTGGATCTGGCTGGCGTTCAGCCGGAAATGCGGCAGGGCGTTCGACAGGCCGTGGGTGGCCACGCCCGAGCGCAGGATCGCGATCGCCCGCTTGTCGGCCGCGTCGGCCCCCTCGAGCGCCGCGGTGAGCCCGGCGACCAGGGCGCCGGCATCGGTCTGGGCGCGCTCGCGCTCGATGATCAGCGCCAGGGCGAAGCGGTGCACCGCTTCGAGCGACGGCTTGTCGCCGAGCCGGGGGGCGACCGCGAGCTGGCGGTTGACCGCGGCGAGCGCCTCCGCGGCCAGCGCCCGGACCTCCCGGCAGGCGGGCCCGTCGGGCAGGTCGCGCATCACCCGGTCGAACTGCATGCGCTTGGAGATCAGCCGGTAGCGCAGGGTGTCCCACCAGCCGATATCGGTGCGCCCGTCGGTGTCGCAGCCGACCCAGCTGGCGATGGCGAAGGGGCGGGGGGTCAGCTCGGTCCATCGATCGGGCCAGCGGGTGCGGGCGGCGTCCAGCAGGGCGCCGTTGAACGCGTCCAGCGCGAGCCGTCCGTTGTTGGCCGCCGCGCAGGCCTGCTCGAACTCGACGTCGAGGGTGATCGGCGCGTCCGGCCGGGTGGAGAGGGCGGCGGCGCGGGCGATCAGGTCGGCGCGGGCGGCCGCGTCGGGCAGGCTGGCGGCCTGCGCCAGCAGGGTCGCCACGGCGCGCGGCATGCCGAAGGTCGGATGCGCCGTGAACACCACCGCGAAGGCGATGCGGTGGATGAAGGCCGCGAAAGCCGAGACGCCGTCCGGGCCGCCGGGGGCGGCGGCGACTAGGCGCGCGGGGATCGCGGAGTCCGCGTCGGCCGGCCCGGCTTCGAGCCCGACATAGCCGCGCAGCCGCTCCGCCCGGGCCGCCAGGGCCGGGGCGCGCAGCCGCTCGAACAGGCCGTCGAGGTCGTCCGCCGCGATCTCGTTGCGGTCGAACCGGCGGGTGATCGCGAGCGTCACGGCCAGGACGGGGTTGCGGAACGGGTCCTCCCGGGCCTGCTCCCGGGCGCTCTCGATGAGGCCGAGGAGATGGCTCTCCAGTTCCTCCGGCTCGCGGCTCGACTCGTGCTGCATGGATCGGTCCCGACTCCGGCTCGCTCGCGTCTACCCGGCCCAGCACCTTACGCAAGCCGTGTTCCACGGAGTCGCCGGTGCGGTCCGATCCCACATGCGGTCGCTGTTCGGCCGAGTACGGGGTGACGACGGGCCTTCGAGCGGGTTAGAGCTTCCCGCCTGATGGAGCGCCTGCTGATCATCCTGGCTATAGTGGCCTTCGTCGTCGCGGGACTTGCGGTCGCGGCCATGACGGCCCGGGGCCGGCGCGAACCCCTCCGCATGGGCTCCGAACTCGACGTCGAGGACGAGGACCTGGTGATCGGCTCGGTCGGCCCGCGCATCAGCCCGATCGACCGCGCGGCGCAGGATCTCGACCCGCGCGTTCCGGACCCGCACCTCCTCGACACGCGCGTACTCGATTTGGAAGCGATCGAATTGCAACCGATCAGAGCCCTCGATAGGACCGGCCGGATCGAGCCGCCGCGGCGCGATCTGCCGGAGGCGGACCGATGAGGCTGTATCCCGGGGCGGCCGGCCTGCTGCTCGCCCTCCCGTTCGCCTGCCTGCCGGCCGGAGTGCCGGCCCCGCAGGCCGCGCCGGGCCCGGCGCGGCCTGCGGG
>NZ_VRVG01000203.1:0-6029 GCF_008040085.1 Methylobacterium sp. WL7
TGTGGTGGTCTCGGTGGTCGCGCGCTGACACGGCCTGAGTCAGCAACACTTGTTTACTTGACTTCGTGCGGCCCGACGCACGGGGGCTTCGCTTCCCGTTGCACCACCACTGTCGTTCGTACCTGTCCTGGTCGAGCATAGCGGAACCGATCCGGTACCTCCACGATCCCGGGCTCCGCGTCTAAACGGCTCGCTATAGTCGCTGAGATCGCGCTGGATATGGCCGGCGTGACCGTTCGGATCGGTGAGAATGCGTGTGAGGAGACCATTGCGGCAGTGATCCTGGTACTGAAGGCCACGGCATGGTGGGACTATCGGAAATTCCGTGTGTGAGCGGCGGGTTGAACATCAGGCCGCCATGGCCCGGGTGAAGCGCTCGCCGAACATGACGGCGAACTGCGCCTTGGCCATGACCCACTCACGTGAGCCCATCTTCCACACCTTCTCGGAGCGGTTTAAGACCAGGTAGAGCAGCTTCAGGGCGGCCTCGTCGGTCGGGAAGTGGCCGTGGGCGCGCACGGCCCGGCGCAGCGTGGCGTTCAGGACCTCGATGGCGTTCGTGGTGTACAGGATTCGCTGGACCTCGCCCGGGAACGCGTAGAACGGGATGACTTCGCCCCAGGCCCGTCGCCAACTCTGAGCGATGGCCGGGTACTTCCGGCCCCACGCGCCCGCCTCGAAGGCAGTTAAGGCCGCCTCGCCGGCGGCGGCATCGAGCGCACGGTAGATCTCCTTCAGCGCCGCCGCCACGAGCTTGCGGTCCTTGTAGGAGACGAAGTCGAGGCTGTGGCGCAGGAGGTGGACGATCCAGGTCTGGACCAGCGCCTCGGGGAACATCGCCCGGATCGCATCGGGGAAGCCCTTCAGGCCATCGACCACGGCCAGGAGCACGTCCTCGACGTCGCGGTTCCTGAGCTCGTTCATGACCCGCAACCAGAACTTAGCGCCCTCGTTCTGCTCCAGCCACAGGCCGAGGATCTCCTTGGATCCGGCGGCGCGCACGCCGAGCGCGATATGGACCGCCTTGTTCCGGACCACACCTTCGTCGCGCACCTTTGATCCGCTGGGCGTCGAAGAACACGATCGGATAGACCGGCTCCAGCGGCCGGGCCTGCCAGGCGGCGACCTCCTCCAGCACCGCGTCGATCACTGCGCTGATCAGGTCGGGCGAGACCTCTATCCCGTAGAGCTCGCGCAGGTGCCCGACGATCTCTCGGGTGCTCATGCCGCGGGCGTACATCGACACGATCTTGTCGTCGAAGCCGGGAAAGCGGCGCTGATAGCGAGCGATCAGCTGCGGATCGAATGTCGCCTGTCGGTCACGAGGGATCGCAAGCTCGATCCGACCGGTCTCGGTCGTGACCGTCTTGCGACCATAGCCGTTGCGCGTGGTGCCGGCCTCCTCGCCCGCCAGATGGTGATCCATCTCGGCGTTGAGCGCACGCTCGGCTAGGGCCTTCTTCAGTGCGTCCAGTAAGCCGTCGGACTCGAACGCCGCCTTCGGATCGGCCCTGGCCAGGAGCTGATCCAGGATCGCGTCAGGGATGTGGGGTGCTTTGCGTCGTGCCATCGGGAACCTCCATCGGATCCACTATGGCCGCCTCCACACGAAATTTCTGACAGTCCCGGCCAGCCGAATACCGTCTGCAACCAGAGCTGCAATCGCCAGGGCACGGGATCGTCGCTGACCTCGACGACGTAGGCGACGTCGCGGGCGAGATGGGCGAGGCAGGTCTGGTGCGCGGCGGCACGACCCTGTTGGGCGGTGTAGCGGTCCGAGATCCATACGGGCCCGCGGCATGTAACCCGCCGCATTAGAGGCCGGACACATGGCAGCACCCGATCACGCACCGCGCCCGTCCAGAGATTTTGCTTGCACCTGAAGGGGCGTCCACACATGCCCGTGCGGAGCGGAGATGCGGCAGCGCTCGCCCCTTAGGGATCGGCCTTAGAGCTGTTGCCGTTTAGGTTGGGTCATAAGCGTCGTATCCGGCGGCAGTGATGTAGTTGCGGCATTCAGCTGGGGTGAAGGCTGCGAAGGCCCGGGCGATGGCTGCCCAAAGGTCTGGGACGGTTCGGGCAGCGGCTGTGCGCAGCAGCGCCTTGAGCTTTGAGAAGGCCTCCTCATCCTGAGCCTGTCGAAGGATCGATCGGGTTGAAGTCGGGCGAGTAGGCCGGGAGGTAGAGGAGCCGCGCGCCGGCCGCCTCGATGGCTTCGCGCACGCCGACGACCTTATGGGATTGCAGGTTGTCGAGGATGACGGTGTCACCCGGCTTCAGCACCGGGACCAGGGTGTCGGTGACGTAGGCGCGGAAGCGCGCGCCGTTGGTGGCCCCGTCGAACAGGGTGGTGGCGACCAAGCCGTTGGTGCGCAGGGCGGCGGTGACGGTGATGGTCTTGTAATGGCCCTGGGGCACGAGGAGCCGGCAGCGCTCGCCGCGTGGAGCCCGACGGTAGGTGCGGGCAATGTTCGTGGCGGTCGCCGTCTCGTCGATGAAGACGACGGCATCGGGGTCGAGGTCGAGTTGACCCTCGAACCACGCCTCCCGTGCGGCTCTCACGTCCGGACGCTCCTGCTCGGCCGCGTAGACAGCCCCTTTTTACGGGTGATCCGATGCCGGGCGAAGAACCGCCACAGCCCGCTGACGCTCGTGCGGACACCCTGCTCGGCCAGGATATCACGCACCTCGTGCAGGAAGGCCTGCGGCTGCTCCCGATCGACCTGAAGGATCCGCTCAGCGCGCGCTTCGATGGCCGGTGCGGGTCGCTGCCCGCACGAGGGCCGGGGTGCGATCGCGCCCTCCGCCTGGAAGCGTTCATGCCAGCGGATCGCGCTGAATGGGCCGCCCCCGAAGCGCTTGGCCGCCTGTCGGCGCGAAGCTCCCGCCTCGATTGCAGCGATCACGCGTTCTCGCAAATCCATCGATAGCGCTGACGGCATCCCGACCTCCTCGGAAAGCCCAACATCGAATCAGATCCGCAGACTGCCCGCTACCCCCAACGATTCAACCCAGCCGGACATGGCTCTAGGGCCGCACCATGTTGGTGGCGGCCGCCGTCTCGTCGAGGAAAACCAGGCGATCTGGATCAAGGTCGGGTTGCCCATCGAACCAGTCCTCGCGCGCGGCCCTCACATCCGACCGCTCCTGCTCAGCCGCGTGAACAGCCCCTTTTTACGGGTGATCCCATGCCGGGCGAAGAAGCGTGACAGGCTGCTCGTGCTTGCCCGGACGCCGCGTTCCGAGAGCCTGTCGCGCAGTCTCCGCAGGAAGGAGAGCGGGTGTTCTTCGTTGAGCCGAAGGATCAGGGCCGCCTGCGCTTCCACACGCTGCGAGTTGCGGTCGCCACCCATGGGCTTGGGCGCGATCTGCCCGTCCTGCCGGAACCGCTCGTGCCAACGGACCGCGCTGGCCGCCCCGACCCCGAAGCGTTTGGCCGCCTGACGCCGCGATGCACCCGCTTCAATTGCAGCGACCACACGCTCGCGCAGATCCACCGACAGGGCTGAAGGCATGGCAATCCTCCATCGCAAGCCCAGCCAGTGAATCACACGCCAGCCAGATCGCCTACCCCAAGCGATTCAACCTGCCAGGGCACGGCTTTAGCGTTATACCCAGGACTATCGACGGAGCGGAACGACCAACCTGTTCGCGCCACTGACATACGAGCCGGGCGCGTAATCAGCCACGGCTATCGACGTCATTTCTCCATCAAGCTCCGGACCTGTATTGATGAAGTCAAAGCCAATCAATTGAACGCCCTCGATGAACATCTAGTTCTCGACAAGGCGGCCACGCACAAGACCTAGCTTTTCTAAAAACAGCCGCTGAAGCACCCACGCTGGAATCTACCCTTAACCAAGTGCATCAACGATACCTTCAACATCCAATCAAAAGAGCAGCCGATCAAAAATTACTTACCCTCTTTATCACTTTTTCGAACACATTAAATCATTGCTGAGAACAACATGACTCCTTATATACGATTCTGCACCGAGATCGCGTAAATTGAACCGAGATTGGGCCCTTAACACTTTTTCGAAGTGGTGCTGGTAATTTTCAGATACGGATATTATTGCGGCGCTAAGAGCCACTACATTACCTTCGGGAACATAAGTAATCTCATCGTCAGTAAAATATGATCGCAAGCCGCCTGTATCCGTCGCAATGACCGGTAATCCGGCTAAAATCGCTTCCTGTATTGCTGTGATTCCGCTCGCATGCAAGTTGCTGCGCAAAGGTACAACGGCTAACATTGCACGACCATAAGCCGCTACAAGCTCGTCATTGCTCTGCGCCGGTTTGATCGTTATATTATCCCATTTTCTAGAACGACGCCTCGAAGCAGTACCGGAAAAGATTTCTAATAATATGCCTTTGTTTCCCCCAACCGCTTCAATAAGTGTCGGCCAATCGCGGTGGCGATCATTTCCGACAGAGATAACGCTTGTTGGTTCGGCATTCCGCATTGTTGGAGGTGTCGGATTTTCAGCCGGAATACCAAACCGAACTAATTCAACTCGTTGCTTTGGAAAAATAGATTTTGCCACGTCGAGATTCAACTGAGAATGCGTAGTAATAACGTCGACTTTCGCTATTAATGCCCGATACAAATACTTATGAACGACCGAAATATTGGGCCACTGGTCTATCAGCCAAACAACTTGTCCGATGATCTTTGGCCGGTAAGGAGCTCGAATTAAAAGGGCCGAAACGGCTAAAAACTGCGACTCAGTGTGCGTCCATACTACATCCGCATCTCGGATTTCTTGACTATTGTTTATAGCGTGGATTAGGTCAAACCCTAATATAAACCGCACACCAAGTCGAAGAACTTTCTTTATAAATCCCTCCCCCCGAGATTGAGAAAAACTTACATTACAACCCATCTCTGAAGCGCGTTTGTAGCCATAAGGAGTTTCGTCATTACGCCCAACGAGATTGCCATCTGCCCAAGCCCTCCTCCAAACCTCTGGATCTTTATCAAACGCCAAATGGACGAATACATTTAGGCCGCCGTCTTTCGCACGGTTATTAAGCTTCGATCCATCCATAGGAAAACCTCAACGGAAAAAGCCAGCGCGATTGTCTATTACTTAGGGTAATTATAACGCATAAATCTTGATACCCTATCTGCGAAAAAAGTTGTTACGTATGAAAGGAGCAGCATGAGAACGTATCTCCTTGTGTAAAAAGCCAAACACCGTTAGAAACCAGGAAACGACACCACCCAAAATAGCAATTCCTAGAAAGGCTGGCCCGTCACCGATATCTAGAAGGGCCGAACAGACAATATAAACGACAACTGCACAGAATGAAGCTGAAGCCCATGTTCTAAACAAAACATGCAATCCAAAAGCAAGGCTTCTCGGCGTGCCTAAAATCAACCATATAGCTTGCGCAATAAAAAGGAAACACACGAGCCAAGCTACGATAACGGGAGAGAACCAAAACCCTGCTGAGACGGCAAAAATACGGCCTATCGCGGCTGAAAGGGCAGGAATGGTCGCCCGCCAAGTCTTGTTACCACTCATCAAGACTGCGTCATTTAGGCCGGACAGAGCAGTAAATGCATAACCCAAGGCTAGAGGCTGAAAAATAAGCGCAGCTAGTGACCAATTATCTGAAAGGACCAACGAAAATAAACTTGGAGCTATTGCAACGGCAAGAGCTACACCAGGAATGAGAACAAATGATAGATAGCGAAATATCTTAAAATGAAGTGCTCGGACGTTGCGCTCCTCATTTCTAATGGCAAAGGCATACAGCGATCCGATTGGCGGATTCATAAACAAGTCGCATCCAAATCGCGTCACTTGTGTCGCAACAGAGTATGAACCGAGGGATGCTGCGCCAAATATACGTTCATAGAGCGCATTTTCGAATGATTTGGCAATCAGTTCTCCGGAGCGCCGAGCTAAAAGCGCGCCGCTCATATTCAAATGCCCCGCTAGCGCGGAAAACTGAAATTCAAAGGATGGCCGCTTAAAGGCGATGAAATTAAGCATCACCGCCCTGATCACATATAT
>NZ_VRVG01000204.1:0-5989 GCF_008040085.1 Methylobacterium sp. WL7
CACTAATAATCTTATTAAGATTCTAGGTAAAATTCAGGCAGATAATCCAATCGTAACAGCAGACTTAAAAACTGTCGAAAATACAATTGGAAATTCCGTAAAGATCGTTGGATTTGCGGCAAATTTTGCTGATCCTTTGTCACAATTTGATACTGATATCTCTCGCGCATATAGCACGACGGACCCAAACCTGCAGGCTCAGAGAGAATGGGCTGCATACAGAGATCTGGACGTTAACATTGGTAATAGCGCATATAAGCTAGCATTTTCCAGTGTCATGGCTGCTTACACCGCTTCTACAGCGGTGGCGGGCGTAGAGTTGTTCGTTTCCGGTTTTGTAGCTGAGGCAGGTCTCGGGGCTGCACTTGCGTTAAGTGCACCAGCAGTTGTAGGTGCGATTGCAGCCATTGCTGTAGGTATAGCTGCAGTAAATGTTTATGATAATTTCTTAGCCCCAATTGTGAAAGAACAACTATCTCATAATTATGAACAGGCGATTCCCCCGCCATCTGATCATACGGTCCCTCCGCAATCATCCAGTCCTGATCCCGTTAATAATGATGGAGGCGCCGGCGACGGTGGCGTCCAAGTCGCAAGCGCTAGTCTTATCCATGACGTGAGCAGCGCGAGCGGCAACGTCTTCGCTCTGTACGAAGGCCTGCTTGGACACGCACCTGATAAGGCCGGCGGCGAGAGTTGGGTTGCAGCCCTTAACGCCGGCACCAGCCTGCACGATGTCACCGCAGCCATCCTGTCCTCGCCCGAGGCGCAGGCACGCATCAACGCCAGCGACAACGCCACCTACGTCGATCAGCTCTATGAAACCGTGCTGGGCCGCCACGTTGATCCGGCGAGCGCACACAGCTGGGTGGCCGCTCTCGAGGCTGGCACCGCCTCGCGTGCGGACGTCGCAAGCGCTCTCGTGCTTTCAGACGAGCACATCGCCCAGCTGCAGCCCGCACTCAGTAAGGGCGTGCCGGTGCTCGATCCCGGGCTGTCGACCGCCCAGCATCTGTACGAGGCACTGCTTCACCGTGACCCCGATCAGACGGGCCTGCAGAACATCTCCGACGCGCTCGCGCACGGTGGCAGCCTGCAGGAGGTGGCTCAGAACATCCTGACCTCGTCGGAGTACCTCAGCGCTCACCCGCAGATGAGCGACGGCCAGTACGTCGAGGCGCTGTACGAGAACCTGCTCGGACGCACTGGCGACGCCGGCAGCGCCAACAGCTGGGTCGCGGCCCTGTCCAACGGTACGGACCGCGCCAGCGTAGCCAATGCCTTCCTCGACTCGGCCGAGTTCCAGGGGCACTACGCCAACCAGGGCAGCGCGGCCTATGTCGACGCGCTGTACCAGCACGTGTTCGGGCATGCGGGTGACGCGAGCGCCGTGCAGAACCTGGCCAGCCAGCTCGATGCACACAGCGTGTCACGCATCGACGTCGCCAACAGCTTCACCAACTCAGCGGAGTTCCAGGCCCATTATCCGGGCTCGGGCGATGCCGGGTTCGTCGAGAGCCTGTACCACGACGCGCTCGGGCGTGCCCCGGACGCCGCGGGTGAGGCGAGCTGGGTGTATGCGCTTTCGCACGGCACTTCACGGGCGGACGTGGCGCTGGCGATCGTCGACAGCCAAGAGGCGCAACAGCACCTGGCTGCCCAGGTCGGCGCCGGGCTGCACGTCGCGTGATGACATCGCCGAGGCGGACGTTGATCGCTCTCGTGGTCAGCGCCGCCTCGGCGGACCTTTTCGTGGGAGCCCCGCCTGCTACGGCAGCGGGCGCGGCGGACCGCTCCAGGCCGGCGGCGTCCCTAGCCGAGCTCTGGCAGGTGCTGAGCGCATGCGCTCAGGTCAGTGGTGTGCCGGCAGGGGCTGCGGGCTCAGAGGTGACGGTCCTGTTCAGCCTGAAGCGGGACGGCAGCCTGCTGGGCCAGCCACGGATTACGCATTCCCGCCTGACGGGTGCGCTGGACGAGCAGAGAGCGTTCGTGTCAGCGGCGCTGTCGGGGATCGCAAGCTGCCTACCTGTGCCGGTCACGCCCGGGCTGGGCGGGGCGATCGCCGGGCGCCCGTTCCGGCTGCGCATCATGAGCCGCAGACCAGAGCGCGCTACCTGACCGGCTTCTGCCTACAAGAACCCGCTCCCGCTGTGCCCCTTGTAGGCTTGCGCCGGCCGCCCTCGGCGCTACCGTCGCCTCATGGTCCGAGACGACCCGCAGCAGCGGTACTGAGGCCGCGTGGCAGAGTTAAGATCGCGTCAGAGCGACATCGTTCAGCCAGCTCTACGCCGTCCGTTCGGCTCTCGCCCGGCCATAGCGCCCGGCTGTCCGAGGCCGATGGCTTTTGCCAGCGCTGAGCGGCGCTCGGCATAACTTGGGGCAACCATCGGGTAGTCGGCGGGCAGGCCGTAGCGGTCGCAGTAGCTCCGCGGGCTGAGACCGTGGGCGGTCAGGTGGCGCTTGAGCGTCTTGTAGGTCTTACCGTCGATGAAGCTGACGATCCCGTCATGCTGGACCGACTTGCGGATCTGGGCCGCGCTCGGCTTGTCAACGTCAGAGGCCGCAATGGTTGCATTCGGCTTACTACCAGAAGTCAGCCTACGAACTGCATCGTGCACGCTTCGGATGAGATTGGGAAGCTCAGAAACCGGCACGGAGTTGTTGGAAACGTAGGCCGCAACGATATCCCCGGCCAGCGCTGTCAAATCCGGAGCCGGCGCTGTAACTTCTTCTCGCACTTTATCTCTGCCAGCTTTGAAACAGCCCACATGGGCAACTTAGGTTTTAATCTAAGTTACGAATTTTGTTGGCTGGTCAAGCTCATTCGGAATGGTATCTCGCCGATGCTTCCGCGTTTTTATCAGAAGCTTAAGGTCAAAAAAAAATCGCGACGAGCCACACCGAGCAACCGTGTGGCTAGGTCGGATAGGCGCGCAGAGCCGGCCTAGCCAGCCGTCACATCTCGCCAAAATCATGCCGATCGAGACGAAATTCTCTGCCAAATCACCAAGAATTCTGGCGATGCATGGTCGTTAAATTATCCTCAATTTTTTTGATCGGATGCGAACTACTATCTTTAACTACAGGCATCAATCTACTAAGGGATCGTGGGAAATTTATGCAGCTTCCCCTGCTATAGGAGCCTGAGAGTGGAAGAAGATAACCAGTTCCTGAGCGAGGGCCAGGGACAGAACGAGGGCCAGTTGGATCTGGTCGGGTTAGTGGCAGACATCGTGTCGGCCTATGTCTCGAACAATCGCGTCTCACCGGCTGAGATGCCGGCGCTGCTGTCGAGCGTGCATGCTGCGGTCGCCGGGTTGGGCACCCCCACTGTCTCTGATGAACCTAGCTCCGAGAAGGCGACACCGGCTCAGATCCGCAAATCGATCAAGCCCGACGCTCTGATCTCCTTCATCGATGGCAAGCCGTACAAGACCCTGAAACGGCATCTCACGGGCAACGGCCTGACCATAGAGACGTACCGGGAGCGCTACGGCCTGCCGCGCGACTACCCCTCGACGGCCGCCAGCTACTCCGAGCAGCGCTCGGCGCTCGCCAAGAGCCTCGGCCTCGGTCAGCAGCGTAAGAAGGCGGCTCCGAAGGCTGCTGAGCCGGCGGAGACCATCTCCGACAAGCCGAAGCGTGCCGGGCGGCCGCGGAAGGCCAAGGAGGCCTGAGGCCGATTGGGATCTGCCCGTTTCCTCCGGCGATCCCCATAATCGTACCCATCGCAGCGGTTGAGTGCCCGTACACTTCCGCTTGCGAGCGCGCCGGCCGCTGCGTTCCCCCCGTTCACGTGTGGCCAGCGCGTCCCTTCGCCGCCCAGGTCAGGCATCATGCACCTGAACGAGGAAGGGAAATTCGACTTTTCGGGGTCAGCAGCTCGGTGACCCCCATTGGGGCGCTCGAGCCTCGCCGACAGCGAGACTGAAGGGGAGGGCGGAAGAGCCAAGCAGCCCGAGAGACGATCTTTAAGGCAATCGAGACGATGCAGAAGGGCGAGGGGCGCCTCGATGCCTCCGCCGGCCGTGCCGGTATCGTGGGCGGCACGAAGGTCGAGGCGAACGGCAGCGTGAACGTCTTCGTTCAGAAGCCGGGCCCGGACACGAATGTCTGCACATCAGCCTCCGGCAACCTGTTCAACGATGTGGTGCTGAGCCGAGGGCATACGATGGCTCCGGCAAAGCGGTCGTAAGGCGTCAATCTATCAAAGGCATACTCATCGTTTCCCCGCTGATAACAATGCCAACCGAGCGCGCCCCAGATCAAATTTGCGCCGTGACTGATTTCGTGATCTGTATATCGGCATGTTAAGTGTTTTTAGGATCGCAAGCGCCTGAAGATGGCCGGACTGGTACGAACGCCCAAGGCGGGAATGCAAGAGCTGTCGACGATCAGCGAACATTCATTCAGGGCTCGGGTTCGCCGAAGAGCCTTCTGCAGGAATGCCCGTAGCTTTGGCCGCTCTAGCGCTAAGTTTGCAATCTGGACGATCGCTCTGCTTCTCGGGGCCACCCTGACGTTTTTTCCATGTCAGCCCGAGCCTGAAGTGGCTTCGCCAAGACGCGCCAATACCAATCTGGCATCGCGAGCGCCCAACATCGTGGCGATCATGTCTGTCGACGGCGCCATTGCCAATTTCGTTCAAGCCAACTTGAAGGCCATGACCGGACTAGAGGCGCTGCCTCAGTTCATCGGCGCCCTTCAAGACACTTGGCTGAACGCCTTCTACGGCGACAAGCAGCACCTGACAAAATTTATTGAGCATACAGCCGATGCCAGCGGCTTGCCTGTCGATTTTTTCCTAAAGCTTCTCCAGCAAGAGAGTGGACTTGATCATCGTGCCGTTAGCCGTGCGGGGGCTCAAGGTGTCGCGCAGTTCATGCCGGCAACCGCAACCGAGCGCGGCTTAATCGATCCATTCGATCCGTTTGAGGCCATACCAAAAGCAGCAGAGTTCCTGCGCGAACAACGTGCGGCCTTCGGCAGCCTAGGCTTGGCAGCGGCCGCCTACAACGCAGGCCCGCAGCGTGTGAGGAATTGGCTCGCGGGGCGCTCAGCGCTGCCGCAGGAGACCAAAGCCTACGTCGCCAAAATCACGGGTCGATCCGCCGACGAATGGCGGCAGGGTGGCGACATGTTCGCCACTGCTGAACCCGTGGCTCGGACTAGTTGGTGATTTCGACCACAAGGTCACGACTCAACCGCGGGCAGCCTTTTCCGCGACGTGGTCCAGAACAATGGACGACAGATGGCGAAGGCGGAATAACCACCCGCCTCCGGCAATCTGTTCAAGGACGCGGTACTGCAGCGAGGGCGGTCGATGGCATCGGCTGGCGGCACGTGATTGTGAGCAGCGCGGTCAGGCCGCCAGAGCGACCTGAGCTACATTCTTCCTAATTGGCAGATACGCGACCGGCGTTCTAGCATTACAGTTGCATTTTCGACGAGGTTCTGACTCTCTGCGTCACCATGATTTGCGCATCATGGACATCGGGGACCTCGATCGAGGCGACGCTGGAGTTGTGGGCCTCGTCGCTGCGAGAGGTGAAGGGGCGCTTGCGCCCGCTATTTACGCAGGAGCGGGTCGCGGCCTCGGCCGGGGCATTCCTGGATGGGCTGCTCGGCGCGGAGCGGCGCAAGACGGGTTGGATGCGGGCGGAAGCCGCGGGCGATCCCGGGCCCTGGCGTCAGCAAGCACTGCTCGGGCGCGGACGCTGGGATGCGGATGCTCTGCGCGACGTGGTGCGGGACTATGCCCTGGAGACCCTGGCTGACCCGGACGCGGTTCTGGTTCTCGACGATCCTTCGGCAGGCTCAGGATGAGGCCGGCTTTCTCAAGCAGGGTAAAGCCTCGTGCGACGTGCATCGCCAGTACACCGGCTCGGCCGGCAAGATCACGAACTGTCAGATCGGCGTGTTCGCGGCCTACGCCTCGCGGCACGGTCATGCGTTCATCGATCGGGCCTTGTACCTGCCCAAGACCTGG
>NZ_VRVG01000205.1:0-5900 GCF_008040085.1 Methylobacterium sp. WL7
GGTCACGGAGGGGTTCGGGGCCGGAGCTCGGGGTCGGGCGGCAGGCGCGCGGATCGGGGTCAGGGTGCGTAGGCGCGGGCGGCACCGCTCAGCCCGAGGGCGGCCGGCACCTTGAAGGGATCGGGCAGCATCGCCTCGCCGTGGGACACGATCTGCGCCGTGGGGGCATCCAGCGGGCCCGTGACCTCGAACAGCAGCCCGCGGCCCGGGAGGTCGGCGAGCGCGCGCAGGGCGAGGTCGCCCCGGGCCGCGATCCGCCGGCCCGGCAGCGACACCTGACCCTGCAGGCTCGCCCCGACGCTCGGGCCCCGCAGGCCGGATTCGGCGAACTCGCCGATCCCGTCGGAGAAGCGCAGGGTGATCGCGGCGCGCTCGAAGGCGGTCCGGCCGTTCCGGCGTGCCAGCGCCCCGGTGGGCACCGCGCCGTTGCGGTGGACGAGTTCGGCGAGATCGAGGCCCGCGATCGCGCCGCCGTCGACCGAGAGGGTCGCGCGGCCGCCGAGGCTGGCGAGCAGGGCGACGCTGTCGCGGGCGCTGCCCTCCAGGCTGAACTGGCCCTGCAGCGGCCCGCTCAACCAGCGTCCCGCACCGATCTCGCCCAGGAGGGACCCGACGTCGACCCGGTCCAGGCTGCCCTGCATCCGGACCTCGGTCTCGGCCGGATCCGCGGCGCTCGCCAGGGTGACGCGCCCCTTGAGCATGCCGTCCTGCAGGCGCGCCCGGTTCACCGCGACCTCCACGGCCGCGTCCCGCACCAGGATGCTGGCGGCGAGGTCCTGCGCCAGGACCGGACCGACCCGGCCCTCGGCCGCGGACAGGCGCAGGTCGAGATCGCCCCCTGTCAGCGGGCCCAGCGCCAGGGCGGCCGGCTCGGCCTCGAACAGCCGGATCAGGTCGGCGAGGAGCGGCGACAGGTTGAGCGTCTCGGCCGCCAGGGTCGCCTGGACCGAGAGGCGCGGCTCGGGCCCGGCCCCGAGGGTCACGGCGCCGGCCCCATCCAGGACGTCGTCGCCGAGCCCCACCCGCAGGCTCGGCCACGACACCGACCTGTCCCCGGCCTCGAACCGTCCGTCGAGCGAGAAGGCGCCGGCGAGCGCGGCGAGCGGTGCGTCGCGCCCGAGCCAAGCCAAAGTTTTCGGGAGCGCGCGGCTCTCGAACCGGGCGCGGCCGGCCAGGGGCGGCAGCCCGCCGCCGTCGGGGGGAGGCCCAACCGTCCCCTCGGCCGCCAGGCTGCCATCCGGCCAGGTCACCGTCGCCGTGAACGGCGTGCGCAGGCCCTGCGCGATATAGGCCGGCAGCATGTGGGCCAGGGCGATCCGGGTCGGCACGCCCCGCCAGGTCATGCTGGCATGAGCCTCGGCGTTCGCGCTCCAGAACGGCCAGGCGAGATCGATGTCGATGTCCCTTGCGTCCGCGCCGTCCCCGACGCGGGCGCCGGTGAGGGCGATCCGTCGCGGGTGCTGGGTCGCACCCGCGCGCATGCGGCCGGCCAGACGCGCCAGCGGCTCGCGCCAGGCGGCGGCATCCGGCGACAGGCGCGCCGCGTCGAGCCGCAGGCCGCCCAGGGCGGCGCGGCCGGCCAGCAGAGCGATCGGATCGAGGTCGATCGTCAGACGACCGCCCTCCGCGAGGGTCGGCCCGGCGGATCCGGCGGCGAGGCGGACACGCTCGAGGCTCAGGCGCGGGATCGGAAGGAGCGTGA
Source organism: Methylobacterium sp. WL7 (assembly GCF_008040085.1). NCBI lineage: Bacteria > Pseudomonadati > Pseudomonadota > Alphaproteobacteria > Hyphomicrobiales > Methylobacteriaceae > Methylobacterium > Methylobacterium sp. WL7. The sequence goes on from NZ_VRVG01000205.1 coordinate 1,703, forward strand.
GCTGCGCCGGTCCCTCGGCGGTCAGCGCGAGGCCGTACGCATCGAGTGCGGGACCCGCGACGGTCATCGCCCGGCCGCCGTCGACCGACCAGTCCTGCAGGCCGAGCCCCGCGAGGACGAGGCATCCGAAGGCGGCTACGAAAATGGGGCGGCGCGGCGACATCATGCTCCGGATGGGCGAGCCGCGGGCGCGGCCAGGGGCCGGGTGCGGCGCCAGCCCCCTCAAGCCGTCGCGGCCCGGTAGGGTCTGCTCGTTGCGTTAACCTCATAGCGCGCTCCGGGCGCCTTGTCTGCGGGGGCCTGCCCGGCGCCCCCGCTCTCCCCAGGGTGTCGGGTTACGGATCGCCCCGGACACCATGCGGGCAACGTGCCCCGGCACTGGATTTCGGCCGCGGAATCGGGGACAGCAGGCCCGAGGAAACGTAGTTCCCAAGATTTCGGCCGGGCCAGACCGGGCGGGAAAAGGACGGTTCGATGAAGAAGGTCTACACGGATCCCACCGCGGCCTTGGCCGGCCTGCTGCGCGACGACATGATGGTCATGTGCGGCGGGTTCGGCCTCTGCGGCATCCCCGACGAGCTGATCGAGGCGGTGCGCGCCTCGGGCGTCAAGGGCCTGACCATCGTGTCGAACAATGCCGGCATCGACGGGGTCGGCCTGGGCAAGCTCTTGGACACGCGGCAGGTGCGCAAGATGATCTCGTCGTATGTCGGCGAGAACAAGGAGTTCGCCCGGCAATATCTCGGGGGCGAACTGGAGATCGAGTTCAATCCGCAGGGGACCCTGGCCGAGCGCATCCGCGCGGGCGGCGCCGGCATCCCGGCCTTCTTCACCAAGACCGGCGTCGGCACCAAGGTCGCCGAGGGCAAGGAGGTGCGGGAGTTCGACGGCGAGGCATACGTGATGGAGCGCGGGCTGTTCGCGGACCTCGCCATCGTGCACGCCCATACCGGCGATACCGAGGGCAACCTCCGCTACCGGATGACCGCCCGCAACTTCAACCCGATGATGGCGACCGCCGCCACGATGACGGTGGCGCAGGTGGAGCACCTCGTGAAGCCCGGCGAGATCGACCCGGACACGATCCACACGCCCGGGATCTTCGTGAAGCGGATCATCGAGGTCGGCGCGCGCGAGAAGCGGATCGAGCAGCGCACCACGCGCAAGCGCGGCGACAGCACCCCCGCGGCCGCCGCCGGCGGCGGCACCCACTGATCGAGGGAAAGGGAATAGAACGATGGCCTGGACCCGCGAGCAGATGGCGGCACGCGCCGCCAAGGAACTGGAAGACGGCTTCTACGTGAACCTCGGCATCGGCATCCCGACGCTGGTGTCGAACTACATCCCCGACGGCATGTCGGTGCAGCTGCAATCCGAGAATGGCATGCTCGGCATGGGCCCCTTCCCGTACGAGGGCGAGGAGGACCCGGACCTGATCAACGCCGGCAAGCAGACGATCACGGCGCTGCCGACCACGAGCTACTTCTCGTCGGCGGATTCCTTCGGGATGATCCGGGGCGGGCACATCAACCTGTCGATCCTCGGCGCCATGCAGGTGGCCGGCAACGGCGACCTCGCCAACTGGATGATCCCCGGCAAGATGGTGAAGGGGATGGGCGGCGCGATGGACCTCGTCGCCGGGGTGAAGCGCGTCATCGTGGTGATGGAGCACGTCGCCAGGAACAAGGACGGCACCGAGAGCCCGAAGCTGCTCAAGGCCTGCGACCTGCCGCTCACCGGAACCCAGGTGGTCGACCTCGTGATCACCGATCTCGGGGTGTTCGCGATCGACAAGAAGGGCGACGGCGGCATGACGCTGATCGAGCTCGCCGACGGCGTCACCGAGGACGAGATCCGCAGGAAGACCGAAGCCGACTACACCGTCGCCCTCGCGGCCTGATCCGGAGCGCTCTCTCGGCTCGAACAGGGGTTTCCAAAGGGCCTGCGACCCTTTGGCGGGGTTCGGGGCGCGGAGCCCCGGGTCTTCGCAGGGCTCGGCCCCGCACGCGCAAGGTTTTGGGCCGAGAGCCAGGACATGGCGTCGAGCTGTCTGCACGGCCCTTTTCCCGGGCGCATGCAGCGCCAGCGGAATGCGATCCGGGACCCAGCACAATACGGCCGCGCAGCGTCCGTCTGATCAACCTGTGCCGCTGACGCGGCGCTTCGTGTGCTGGGTCCCGGATCAGGTTCCGCTTCGCTTCACCTGTCCGGGAAAGGGGGGCACGTGATCTGCTCAGGAGCGCCGATCCCACGAGGCGCACGTGGCCAAACACCTTAAAAGGGATGGGTCCAAGACCTTTTGAAATCGAGATCGTTTGCCGGTTTCTCGGACCGGCACCGTGTTTCCTCAGGCGGCCCGGATGCCGTCGAGGAAGCGGGCCACCTCGGCGTTCAGGCGCCCGGACTGATCCGAGAGCACGGCCGCCGCGTCCAGCACCTGGGTCGCGGCCGCCCCGGTCTTCTCCGACGCATCCGCGACGCCGACGATGTTGCTCGTGACCGCACCGGTCCCCAGGGCGGCCTCGGAGACGTTGCGGACGATCTCCTGCGTCGCGGCACCCTGCTCCTCGACCGCGGCCGCGATGCTGGCGGTGACGCCGTCGATCTCGCCGATCCGGCTGGTGATCCCGCCGATGGCCGCCACGGCGTTCTCGGTCACGGCCCGGATCGCGCCGACCTGGCCGGTGATCTCCTCCGTGACCCGGGCAGTCTGGCCGGCCAGTTCCTTCACCTCCGAGGCGACGACGGCAAAGCCGCGCCCCGCCTCTCCGGCCCTCGCCGCCTCGATGGTGGCGTTGAGCGCCAGCAGGTTGGTCTGGCTGGCGATGTCGGCGATCAGCCCGACCATCTCGCCGATCTTCGCCGAGGTCTGGTTCAGGGCCTGGACCAGCTTGGTCGTCTGCCCGGCCTCCTCGGCCGCGATCCGGGTGAGGCCGGCCGAGCCCGTGACCTGACGTCCGATCTCCTGAACCGAGGTGCCGAGCTGTTCCGCGGCCGCCGCGACCGTTTGGACGTTGCCGGCCGCCTCCTCGGCCGCCGACGCGACGGTGGCGGCCTGCATCGCCGCCAGGCTGGCCGTGTCGGTCATGCCCTGGGCGGCCCGCTGCAGGTCGGTGGCCGATGTCGAGACGGCGCCGACGATGCCGACCATGGTCTGCTCGAAGCTGTCCGCCAGCTCGGCGCGGGCGCGCCTGCGCTCGGACGAGGCCGCCTGGTCGGCACGGCGCCGGATCTCGGCCTGCTCGGCCGCCTCGGCGGCGACCATGCGCTTGATCCCCTCGACGGCGCGCCCGACGGCGCCGATCTCGTCGCCCCGGGCGGCTTCGTGGATCTCGCTGTCGGTCTCCCCGCGCCCCATGCGCTCGAGGGTCCGGACCAGCCGTTTGAGCGGGGCCGTCACCCCGAGGACGACCACGGCGACGCCCGCCCCGATGGCGATGGCGAGGCCGATGGTCGCCGCCGCGACCAGCAGAAGGGTCGCCCGGGAGGCCGCCGCCTCGGACGCATCCCGCTCCCGCTGGAGGTCGCCCGTGAGGACGTCGACCCGAGCCTGGATCATCTCCACCAGCTTGGCGCGGAGCGGATTGCCCTCGGCCAGCAGGATGGCGCCGGCGGCTTCGGCCTCGCCCCGCTCCGCACTCGCGGCGACCCGGTCGACCACCGCACCGAACGCCGTCAGGATCTGTCGCAGCGTCTCCCCGGCCGAGCGCCGCGCGGGCGTGTCGGCCATCTGCATCAGGGCGTCGAGCAGGCTGAACGCGTGCGCCGTGTTCTGCTTGATGAGGGTCTGATACCCCGCCATCTGCGATTCCCGCGTCTCGAGCACGAGGTTGCGCGCCTGGACGGCGATCTCGCCGAAATCGATCTGGAGGCCGAGGATCATCGCGAGGCGCTTGGCCTGCACGTCGACGATCTGCCGTGTCTGCGTCGATTGTGCGATCAGGCTGGCCCGCGCGTAGACGATCAATCCTCCGGCTGCCAAAGCCACGATGACGAGCGGAATGGCAAACTTCACGAGTATTTTTGCGTCACGCAACAATGCCATCGCGCTGATCCCGCATCCTGGAAAATCGATCCAAGATCATCTCGTAACCTCGCGAAAACATCAACGGCCAAAACCGCCTGGTTTACGATGCGGTGACAATAGGCAGATGAGTACTTTCTGAAGTCAATTTGGTTTGTTCATATATATTTGTTA
>NZ_VRVG01000206.1:0-5803 GCF_008040085.1 Methylobacterium sp. WL7
ACATTTGAGTCTCTAAAAGAATATCCGTAACTACCGTTCAGTATTCTCGCGCCGCGTTCGGCAGCATATTCAATCGCTGACGAAGTGTCGCCTATGAGTTGAGTGACGGGCTTATTGTAGGTTTTGCTGTCGTCGGTCCCCACGATAGCTCGGAGGGCCAAGATCGTGCTCTCGAACGCGACACCCATCATACCGGCGGGGTTACCGTCGCGGGCGGCGCCGATGGTCCCGGACACGTGCGTGCCATGCCCATCCCGATCCACGATCGCGGGCATGTCGAAAGGAGGCCGCGCCTGCGAAATCCACTCGTAGAAGTCGGCTGAGGCCGGCGAGATCCGCGTTCCGCCAGGGGTCGCCAGGTTCCGGAACTCTGGATGCCCTGCATCTATGCCGGTGTCGACCACGGCCACCAGCACGCCAAGGCCGGTAAAGCCGCGCGCATAGGCGGTCGCGGCATTGATGGCTCCGAGACCCCAATCGTTCCGATACTCGGGCGTGTCGAAATCCGGCGCCGTCAGGCCCAGGAACGCGGGCGAGCGTCTCACGACACTTTGGGCCGCCGCCGGCTCCAGCGCTGCGGCGAGTGCCACAAGCGAGCAACCGAGTAGAAGCCCGCGCCGAGCCCGTCCATGCCGCCTTCCGACGCGGTACGCTCGCGTGTCAGGGCCGCAGCGTTCACCCGTCGGGCTCATGGCATCGTGCCGGTCTGACATGAGGATCGTCCGTTCAGTCCCAAGGAAGGTTGGTCGCGGGACTTACGCAGGCACTCCTTTGACAGACTATGACGCCCCGGGCACAGGGTGCCGCGCACGCGCGATTTGGCACTTCCTTCACCCCTTTTGAGACGTACTGCATGCGGTGGGGCCACGCGATGAGCGCACTCGATCCGGATTGACCGGCGGGAAGCCTATCCAATGGTCCGGCCGAGGTGTGTCGAAGGGAATCGATATTATTCGGCGTTTTCAATTTGCTTCTTGCGGTAGTGCTCGTCGAAAGACTGATATCAATCGCTGGGAAGCGGGATCATTGCGGGTCCGATACGATGAGACATCACAGCGCCCTCGCCGACTCTGCAGAACAGCAGCGGGGCCCGGCCGCATCGACGGCGTCCCCTGCTGGCGCGGAGGCGTTCCGCTCAGGCGAAGCGGATGCCGCAGCCCCGGCCCCCGGCATCGCCTGCCTCCGCTTCGAGCCCCCCGGCGATCCGGCCGCGCTGGGCCGGGCCTGGCAGGCGCATCTGGCGCCGGTCTTCGCGGTCAGCTTCGGACCCGAGACCGACCTCACCGTCCCGATCGCGATGCGCAGCTATCACCTCGGCGAGCTGCTGGTCGGCGACGTGATCGCGCCCGCGCACATCCTCGAACGGTCGCCGGAGATGATCCGCCAGCAGGGGCTCGACCACATCCTGCTGCAGTTCTACCGGCGTGGCCAAAGCCTCGTCGAGACGGACCACGACGCTGAGCCGGTCGGCGAAGTCCAGTGCATCGTGTTCGACCTGGCCCAGCCCGTGCGCATCGTCGCGGGCGCCGTCGACGCCACGAACGTCGTGATCCCGCGCGTCTTGCTCGAGAAGCAGGGCTGCCACCCCGACGCCCTGCACGGCCGGCCCCTGGACCACGACGGCGACCCGTTCGGGCGCCTGGTCCACAGTTTCGTCGCCAACGTCGTCGCCTGCGGCGACCGTCTGGACCAGCGCGAGGCCCTGGCGGCGGCCGCGGCGATCACCCAGCTCTGCGCGACCTGGCTGCGCGGCCGGGATGCGGGGAACCCTGTCCCGCACCAGGACGTGCGGATCCGGGTCCGCCGGTTCATCGAGGCCGAGTTCGGGAACCCGAAGCTTTCGCCTGCGCTGATCGCCGCGCGGCTCGGCCTGTCGCGCTCGACCCTGTACCGCGTGTTCGCGCCGAACGGCATCGTCAGCTACATCCGCGACCGCCGCCTGATGCACGCGATGCGGATGCTGGTCCGGGACGAGGCGCAGCCGGCGCGCGTCTCGCGGGTCGCCTTCGCGGTCGGCTTCTCGGACGAGCGCACCTTCCGGCGCGCCTTCAAGCGCCGGTTCGGCTTCATCCCGAGCGACGCCGCGCAGCGCCCGGGCCCCGGCCGGGGACCCGAACCCCTGTCGGTCCTGCAGAGCTGGATCGAGAGCCTCTGAAGGGGCCGCCCCGCGCGCGGAACGCCCGGTCCGATCATCGGCCGGTCAGGCCGAGGGTCTCACAGAGGGCGCGTTTTTGGCGGGTGCAATCGGCAACAGGCCGTGGAGCGCCATGCCGATGAGCATCGCGGCGACGAACACCACGACCGGCACCGCTCCCGTGGACAGGGCCGCCACCGCCGGGCCGGGACAGAAGCCCGAGAGCCCCCAGCCGATCCCGAACAGGGCGGCGCCGAGGAGCAGGGGCGCATCGATCCGGCGCCGGCCCGGCAGGTCGAAACGGGCATCCAGCACTGGGCCCGGGAGGCGCCGGCTCACGGCATAGCCGAGCCCCGACACCGTGACGGCACCCCCGAGCACGAAGACCAGGCTGGGATCCCATTCGCCCGCGACATCGAGGAAGCCGCGCACGCGGGCCGGATCGAGCATGCCGGAGAGCGCCAAGCCGAGCCCGAAGGTGAGGCCGGCGGCCAGGGCCGCGAGGATGCGCAGGGCCGCGCTCACGCCAGCACCCGGGTTGCGGCCATCGTCAGCATGCCGGTGGCGAGGAAGGCCAGCACCGCCGCGAGCGAGCGCGGCGACAGGCGGGCGAGGCCGCACACCCCGTGCCCGGAGGTGCAGCCGGAACCGAGCCGGGTCCCGAAGCCGACCAGCAGGCCGGCCAGGGCCAGGACCGGCAGGTTTGCTGCGATCCGCATCTCGGGCCAGCGCCCGGCCAGCAACGCGAAGGCCGGCGGCCCGAGGACCAGCCCGAGCAGGAAGGCGGCGTCGGCGAGCCAGCGCGCGCGCCCGGGCCGGCCGAGGCCTGCGACCAGGCCGCTGATGCCAGCGATCCGGCCGTTCAGCAGCAGGAGCATCGCGGCGGAGAGGCCGATCAGCAGGCCGCCCGCGAGCGGCGGGAGATAGGTGCTCATGCAGGTCTCGTTTCGGGGTCTCGTGTCGCGACTCGAAGGCCGCCCCGGCAGCCCCCGACCATCGGGGTAGCGCCCGGGACGGCGCGGAACAAGCCTTGCCAAACGCCATTGAACCGGCAATTATCGATTACTTTCAGGTACTTAATGAAGATCGTGCTCTTTCAGGAGCAATCCGCGAACGAAACCTTCTCCTCAACGGCCGGGCAGGCGGAAGAGCTTCCCTGGAACGAGCCGGGACCTCGCCGGACCCGCTTCGGACTTCGAATCGGGCCGGCACGATCGGCTCCCGCAGCGACGACAGCGCGAAAGGTTCAGCGACGATGGCGCACGGTGATCAAGTGGTTTTCCAACGGCTCGACCTCGCGGAGATCCTGGGGATCTGGCGCCATGCGCGGGGGCGGATCGTCGGCATCCACCGGCAGCACGGCCATTCGGCCACGGTCGACGTGAAGTTCGAAGGGCACGAGACGCTGGAGCACTACCTCGCCGACCTGTTCCAGCTGGTGCATTGATGGCGCCCGTAATCCAGAACCCCTGCAGGATCCGCCGGACGTGACGGCCTCGGCCGCGATCCCGCCGCTGCGGGCCACCAGCCGCAGCAGCCTCGAGGGCGAGCTATGGGCGGAACTGCGCACCGAGGCGGAGGCCGTGCTCGTCGAGGAACCGCTCTATGCCGGGATCGTCCAGGCGACGATCCTGGATCAGCGCAGCCTCGCCCAGGCCTTGGCCTACCGGCTCGCCCACCGCCTGGGCGACGGCGACCTCGCGCGCCTGTCGATGCGCGACCTCTGCCTGTCCGCCTTCGAGGCCGACCCCCATGCCGGGGCCAACGCCGCGCGCGACCTGATCGCCATCCGCGAGCGCGATCCGACCTGCCGGCGCTACCTCGACCCGTTCCTGTTCTACAAGGGCCTGGCGGCGCTCGAAGCCTACCGGGTCGCCCACTGGCTCTGGCACCAGGGCCGCGCGACGCTCAGCCTGCATGTCCAGAGCCGCATCTCGGAGGTGTTCGGCTGCGACATCCACCCGGCCGCCCGGATCGGATCCGGCGTGTTCATCGACCACGCCACCGGGGTCGTCATCGGCGAGACCACGGTGGTGGCCGACGACGTGTCGATCCTCCAGTCGGTCACGCTGGGCGGCAACGGCAAGGAGAGCGGCGACCGGCACCCGAAGGTCGAGCGCGGGGTGCTGCTGAGCGTCGGGGCCAAGGTGCTCGGCAACATCCGCATCGGCGAGGGGGCCAAGGTCGCGGCCGCCGCGGTCGTGCTGCACGACGTGCCGCCCCACACCACCGTGGCGGGCGTGCCGGCCCGGGTGGTGTCGCGCCTCGCCGCGGGTGAGGAACCGGCACGGAGCATGGATCAGTCCTTCGGCTTCGGGGACGGGATCTGATCCCGGCGCGAAAAATCTTTCTCCGAGAGGATCGCCGCCAATCCTAAAAGATTGGCGATGAAACGAGAATATAATTCTCCGATCTTGAGTTTTTGCGCCGACGTCATTCTACAATAGTGGCACTACCGGGTGATGCCTTCCACAAAACGTCATTAAATAGGAAAAATCGTTCCGTTGACCCGGTGTAGAATCAAAGCTTACCTTGGCTTTGCTGTCTCGACGAAGCAACGAGCAAGTTTGTCGTCTGCCGTAGATTGTGCGGCTGCGCAAAAAATTTGATCCCCTCAAGGACGACACGGTCATCAGATCTTGTCGGAATCAACCAAATCTTGCGCCCGGCCAGCACGTTCTGCGCGGTAACTCGCCAAATCGCGGGTCGATGCGGCGCGCCTGCAATCGAGAAGAATGAGGACGAACGATGAGTGGACCGGGTCTGAGCGTGAGCGCCACGGCGGCACGCAATCTTGCGACAGCCACCGTCACGTCGGTCCAGAACGCGGCCAACACGCCGCGCTGGCTCCTCCGGCTCCTGCCCTTCGTGGACGTCGCGGGCGGCGTCTACCGCGTCAACCGGCGCGCCGTCGTGCTGGCCCGGCCCGGCCGCGTCGACCTCGTCACCGAGAGCAAGGACCGGGCGATCCGTCCCGCCTCGCTGCGGGCGGTGCCGCTGTTCAGCCGGCTGGGCGATGCCGAGCTGGCGAAGATCGCCGAGCGCTTCACGGAGAGCAAGCACAAGGCCGGCAAGATCATCCACGAGGAGGGCGCCGGCACCCGCACCCTGACCGTGGTGGCGGACGGCACGGTCGAGCTGACCTTCTCGGGTCCCTACAAGGGCCGCCTGCGCCAGGGTCTGGCGACCCGGGGCGACTATTTCGGTGACGGCGACCTGCTCGGCGCCGGCGCCCCCGCGCCGGCCGTCAAGGCGCTCTCGGCGGTCACCCTGCTGACCCTCGATCCGGACGCCCTCGAAAGCGACGAGATCCGCGCCAAGATCGCCCAGTACCGGGACGAGCAGGAGCGGCTGAAGGGCCACACCAGCTCGCATGGCGAGCAGGGCATCGAGCTGCTGGCGGTCCAGACCGGCGAGCCGCGGCTGCCGACCACCTTCGTCGACTACGAATCGCATCCGCGCGAGTATCACCTGTCGACGATCCAGACGATCCTCAACACCCATACCCGCGTCACCGACCTCTACTCGAACGAGATCGACCAGCTCCGCGAGCAGATCCGCCTCACCGTCGACGCGGTGAAGGAGCGCGAGGAATGGGAGCTGCTCAACAACTCGCAGTTCGGCCTGCTGGGCGAGGTCGGCCCGCGCCAGCGCATCCCCACCCGGGGC
>NZ_VRVG01000207.1:0-5627 GCF_008040085.1 Methylobacterium sp. WL7
TACCGTCGCGCTGCCCCTCTCCCGACCCGGCCTGACGGCCGGCCCACCCTCCCCCGCAGAGGGGGGAGGGAGAGGTGCGCGCGTGGCCGGCTGCTGCCCTCACCCCACCGACATCCGCAGCGGGGGCGCCACCTCCGGCGGCAGGGGCGAGACGTAGCCGGCGGCGCCGACCCGGCGGGCGAGGTCGGCCTTGGCGGCCTCCCGCAGGGCCGGATCGGTGAGCGCCAGGGCGCCGGTGGCGGCCATCGCCTTGGCGACCTGGACCATCGCCTTGTGGGCCGCGGGGCTGCGCCCCTGGGCGACCACCTGCCAGGTGTGGAACGGGGTTCCGATCGCCACGGTCGGCGCGTGGGCCTGCACCGTCGGCACCACCCAGCTCACGTCGCCGACATCGGTGGAGCCCACCGCCGGGTTGCGCGGGGCGTCGCGCGGGACCAGGAAATCGGCGAGCGGTGCCTCCGTGCGGGGCAGTCCGATGGCGCGGAACACGGCATCGATGTCGCCGTCGCTGAGCGTCCCCCGGATCGCGTCGGCGAAGGCCCGGTCGGCCGCGTCGAAATGGGGCGGCCCGAGCTCCTCCATGACGCCGTGGAGCGCCTGCTCCAGCGGGTCGTTGCCGAGCAGGTTCGAGACGGCGCTGACGATCCGCACCTCGACGCTGGTCTCGGTCATCAGGGCGGCGCCCTCGGCCACCTTCTTCACCCGCTCGACCAGGGCGAGCATCCCCGGCAGGTCCCGCGCCCGGATCGAGTAGCGCACCCGGGCGCTCGCCTGGACGACGTTGGGGGCGATGCCCCCGGCGTCGAGATAGGCGTAGTGCACGCGTGCGTCGGAGGGCATGTGCTCGCGCATGTAGTTCACGCCGACGCTCATCAGCTCCACCGCGTCCAGCGCCGAGCGGCCGAGATGCGGGGCCGCCGCCGCGTGGGCGGTCCGGCCGGTGAAGATGAAGTCCGCCCGTGTGTTGGCGAGCGCCACCGGGGGCGCCACCTCCCAGAAGCTGCCGGGATGCCAGGATATCGCGATGTCCGCATCCGCGAAGGCGCCGGCGCGGACCATGAACGCCTTGGCGGCCCCGCCCTCCTCGGCCGGGCAGCCGTAGTAGCGCACGCGGCCGGGGGTGCCGGTCTCGGCCAGCCAGTCCTTCACGGCGGTGGCGGCCAGCAAAGCCGCCGCCCCGAGCAGGTTGTGGCCGCAGCCATGGCCGTGGCCACCGGCCTCCACCGGCCGGTGCTCGGCCACGCCCGCCTCCTGCGACAGGCCCGGCAGCGCGTCGTACTCGCCCAGGAAGGCGATGACCGGACCGCCCTCTCCGGCCTCGCCCATCACCGCCGTGGGGACGCCCGCGACCTGCTCGGTGACGCGAAAACCCTGGTGGCGCAGCTCCGCCGCGTGCTCGGCGCAGGAGCGCTCCTCCGTGTAGCAGACCTCCGGCATGCCCCAGACGCGCTCGGACAGGGCGATCAGCCGCGCCTTCTGCGTGTCCACGTGGCGCCACACGGTGTTGCGGTTGTCCATCGGGTCGTCTCCGAGCGTGTCTCGCGTCGATGCGCACCCATAGCGGGTGCGGCGCCCTGCGTGTCCGACCCGTCATGCAGGCCCGGGGCCAGGCTGCCGAGCCCCGGCGACGACGTTTCGCCCCAAGCGTAACTGGCGCGCCCCTTGCCAAGGGCCTTGCCAAAGCCGCACCCAGAAGGATGCTGTGCGGGTCGCGGCGACAATCAGGGATCGATGCATGGACGAGCGGGATCTGCGCGGGCTCATCGGGCGGGTGAAGTCCGGGGACCTGTCACGGCGCGGCTTCGTGCAGCGGATGCTGGCGGTCGGCCTCTCCGCGCCGATGGCCGGGCTGATGCTGGCCGGGAACGGGGTGGCGATGGCCGCCGACATCCGCGCCGGCTACAAGCCGGCCAAGGCCGGCGGCGGCGGTGCGCTGCGCCTGCTCTGGTGGCAGGCGCCGACCCTGATCAACCCGCATTTCGCCATCGGCACCAAGGACCAGGAGGCCTCGCGGATCTTCTACGAGCCGCTGGCGGCCTGGGACGCGGACGGCAACCTCGTGCCGGTGCTGGCCGCCGAGATCCCGTCCAAGGAGAATGGCGGGCTGGCCGCGGACGGCCGCTCGGTGGTCTGGAAGATCAAGCCGGGCGTCACCTGGCACGACGGCAAGCCGCTCACCGCCGACGACCTCGTGTTCACCTGGGACTACGCCCGCGATCCGGCCACCGCGGCGGTCACGATCGGCTCCTACAAGGACTGCAAAGTCGAGAAGGTCGACGACCTCAGCATCCGGATCCTGTTCGACAAGCCGACGCCGTACTGGAGCGATGCCTTCGTGGGTACCGTCGGCATGGTGATCCCCAAGCACTTGTTCGCCGCCTATACCGGGGCCAAGTCCCGGGAGGCGCCCCAGAACCTCGCCCCCGTGGGCACCGGCCCGTACCGGTTCCTCGAGTTCCGGCCCGGCGACATCGTCCGCGGCGAGCGCAACCCGAACTACCACCTGCCCAACCGGCCCTATTTCGACACCATCGAGATGAAGGGCGGCGGCGACGCGGTCTCGGCGGCGCGCGCGGTGCTCCAGACCGGCGAGTACGACTACGCCTGGAACCTGCTCGTCGAGGACGAGGTGCTCAAGCGCCTGGAGACCGGCGGCAAGGGCCGGGTCGACGTCGTCTACGGCGGCAAGCTCGAGTTCCTGCTGCTCAACACCACCGACCCGAACGTCGAGGTCGACGGCGAGCGCTCCTCGCTCAAGACCAAGCACCCCGCCTTCTCCGACCCGAAGGTCTGCCACGCGATGAACCTCCTGGTCGATCGCAAGTCGATCCAGGACTACATCTACGGCCGCACCGGCCGGGCCACGGCCAACTCGGTCAATGGCCCGGAGCGCTTCGTCTCGAAGAACACCAGCTTCGCGTTCGATCCGGCCAAGGCCAACGCGCTCCTCGACGAGGCCGGCTGGGCGAAGGGCTCGGACGGCGTGCGGGCCAAGGACGGCAAGCGGCTGAAGCTGCTGTTCCAGACCTCGATCAACGCCCCGCGCCAGAAGACCCAGGCGATCATCAAGCAGGCGGCGGCCAAGGCCGGCATCGAGATCGAGCTGAAATCGGTCACCGGCTCGGTGTTCTTCTCCTCCGACACCGCCAACCCGGACACGTTCCCGCATTTCTACGCGGACATGGAGATGTACGCGATCAGCATGACCCAGGCCGACCCCTCGACCTGGCTGCTCCAGTACGTCTCGTGGGAGGCCGCCACCAAGGAGAACAAGTGGCAGGGCCGCAACATCGCGCGCTGGCGCAACGCGGATTACGACGCGGCCTACAAGGCCGCCCAGGCCGAGCTCGATCCGGTCAAGCGCGCCGCCCTGCTGATCAAGGCCAACGACCTCGCGGTCTCGGAGAACATCCTGCCGCTGATCCACCGGGCCGAGGTCTCGGGGGCCGCCGCCAAGCTGGTGGCGCCGCGCAGCGGCTGGGACAACGACCTGGCGTTCTTGCCCGAATGGAGCCGGGAGGCCTGAGCGGGAGACGCGCGCCGAGAGTCGAGGCACACCAATGGGCGCCTACATCCTGCGCAGGCTCTTGATCGCGATCCCGAGCCTGCTCGGGATCAGCCTGATCCTGTTCGTCGTCCTGGCGCTCGCGCCGGGCGACCCGTTCGGCGAACTCGCCGCCAACCCGAACGTGCCCCCGGAGGTGCGCGCGGCCCTGCGGCTCAAGTTCGGGCTCGATGACCCGATCTTCACCCGCTACCTGCGCTGGCTCTGGGCGATGCTGCACGGCGACTGGGGCTTCTCCTTCGCCAGCCGGGTGAACGTCGACACGCTGATCCTGCAGCGGCTGCCGACCACCCTGTTCGTGGTCGGGTCCTCGCAGGTCCTGGCCCTGCTGGTGGCGGTCCCGGTCGGCCTCTACGCCGCCCGCCGGCCCTACTCGCTGGCCGACCAGGTCGCCAACACCCTGGCCTTCGTGGGCTTCTCGCTGCCGACCTTCTTCACCGGCCTGCTGTTCATCCTGCTGTTCTCGATCAAGCTCGGCTGGCTGCCCTTCGTCTACCAGGCCGACCTGCCCGGCACCGGGCTGGCCTGGGCCTGGGAGAGCGTGCGGCAGGCGATCATGCCGGTGGCGGTGCTGGGCTTCTTCCAGGCCGCCTCCTACACCCGCTACGTGCGCGCCTCGGCGCTGGACGTCGCCCGCCTCGACTACGTCACCACCGCCCGGGCCAAGGGGCTGACCGAGGGTACGGTGACCCGCCGGCACATCGCCCGCAACGCCCTGATCCCGGTGGTGACGCTCGTCGCCCTCCAGATCCCGGCGGTGTTCGGCGGCGCCATCGTCACCGAGCAGATCTTCCGGATCCCCGGCATCGGCTCCCTGCTGATCGACGCGATGCTGGCCAACGACACCCCGGTGGTGATGGCCGTGACCTTCGTGTTCGCCGGCCTCGTCGTCCTGTTCAACCTCGTCGCGGACCTGCTCTATGGCTGGCTCGACCCTCGCATCGCCCTCCGTTGAGGCGCCACCCCTCGCCCGCGCTCCGGCCTCGCCCGGGCGGGAGACCTGGCGGCGCTTCCGCCGGCACCGGCTGGCGCTGGCGAGCGTCGCCGTGCTGGCGGTGCTGGTCGGCGGCGTGCTGTTCGGCGGCCTGATCTGGCCGCTGGCCATCGACGACATCGACTTCTCGGCCCAGCTCCAGGGGCCGTCCTGGGCGCACCCGTTCGGCACCGACGACCTCGGCCAGGACCTGCTCGCCCGGATGATCTACGGCGGCCGGATCTCGCTCGCGGTGGGCTTCGCCGCCATGGCGGTGGCGAGCCTGATCGGGGTCGTGGTCGGGGCGCTGGCCGGCATGTCGCGCCGCCTGCTCGACCCGGCCCTGATGTGGCTGACCGACCTGTTCCTGTCGCTGCCGCAACTGCCCCTGCTGCTCCTGGTGATCTACCTGTTCCGCGACAGCCTGAAGGCCGTGTTCGGGGTCCAGGGCGGCGTCTTCTTCATGATCGTCGCGGTGATCGGCGGCCTGCGCTGGATGCCGGTCGCCCGGCTGGTGCGGGCGCAGTTCCTGACGCTCCGCGAGAAGGAGTTCGTCGAGGCGGCCCGCTCGCAGGGCGCCACCACCGGGCACCTCGTGCGCCGCCACATCCTGCCGAACGCGCTCGGGCCGGTGATCGTGGCCGCCTCCATCGAGGTCTCGGCGGCGATCATCGCGGAATCCACGCTGTCGTTCCTCGGCCTCGGCTTCCCCCCGGACATCCCGACCTGGGGCCGGCTGCTGTTCGACGCCAAGGACCATCTCGACGTCGCCCCGCACTGGGCGCTGTTCCCCGGCGGCGCGATCTTTTTGACGGTCCTGTCGATCAACTTCATCGGCGACGGCCTGCGCGACGCCCTCGACCCGCGCCGGGTTTTTTGAGGTGGGGCGGCGCAGCTTCGAGAGCGGCCAGATCGCCGTGCGCCTTCCCTCCCCCCTCTGCGGGCAGGGGAATCGCATTTGGCAGCGGGGTCTTTCGGCGAAGCGCGAACTGGATTCTTTAAGGTCTCCTGGAGCACGGGAGATCCTGCATGGGCGGTCTGGGTGTGTTTTTCGCGGCGGTTCCGGATCCTCGGTCCGGCAATGCGCGG